>JACPGA010000176.1:5935-10851 GCA_016182705.1 Deltaproteobacteria bacterium | reverse complement strand
CATGTCAGCCTCAAACGTGCTGAGCTCCTCGGGGCTCAGCATGTAAGGGGCTATTGGTATGTCCCGGAGGAAAGCGTTCCTGAATATACTTCCATTAATCCTCATGAAGTCAGCGGGGATGATGTTCGGAGCGGTAACATCGTTCATTATGGCCCATGCGAGCGTCCATGCCCTGGATACGTTGCTGAGGTCATAGCCTCCGCCACCGAGGGCTACCCAGGGTATGTTCATGGCTCGGAAACGCTCGACAACTTTCTCGAAACTGTTAGTCGTAAGGCTCAAGTGCGTTATGGGGTCGGTCTCAAAGGAATCTACCCCGAGCTGAGTTACCAGAATATCAGGCTGGAACTCCTCTATTACCGGCTGGACGACCTCGTCGAACGCCTTGAGAAAGACCGCGTCGCCTGTTGAAGGCGGCAGAGGCATATTCACGGCGAAGCCTTTTCCTGAGTTGACCCCTATGTCGGTCACAAGTCCCGTGCCCGGGAAAAGCCACTGGCCGCTTTCGTGGACAGAGAGCGTCAAAACCCTATTTGTGTCGTAAAACGCGAACTCGACCCCGTCTCCGTGATGGGCGTCTATATCCACATAGGCCACCCTTTTCCCGAGGCCCACGAGATACTTTATGGCGATCGCCGCGTCGTTTATGTAGCAGAAGCCGGACGCCCTGCCGGGCATGGCGTGGTGAAGGCCGCCGGATATGTTGAATGCCACATCAGCCCTGCCCTCGGCGACCAGCTCGGCTGCCTGCAGAGACGCCCCGGCGCAAAGGGCTGACCACTCAAAGACGCCGTTGAAAACCGGGTTGTCGGCGTAGCCCAGACCGTGCTGCGAGCCCCCAACCGGGATTATGCCGGTATTCGCCTCTTTCAATACCTTTATGTACTCGGGCGTGTGGAAAAGGAGAAGTTCCTGCTCGGTCGCGCTCCTTGCCTCCACCATCCTTGACGAGGGCAATTTGTCGAGCCCTAAAGCCTCCATGAGCTCGCGGGTGAGGCGCAGCCTCACCGGCTTCATCGGGTGCTCGGTGCCATAGTAAAAAGCGCCGAACCTGTCTGAATAGACAAAGGCAGCCCTGACCTTCTGCTCTTTTTTCGAGAGCCTATTCATATCTGAGAGCCTCAATCGGGTCCATGAGCGAAGCCTTTCTTGCCGGATAGATGCCGAACACGAGCCCTACGAGGGCCGAAAAGCAAAAACCAAGCGCGATTGACCAGAATGTAATGACAGTACCCCACTCGCCGAAGCGCGACAGGAGCTCAGCTATGGAAACGCCAGCCCCTATGCCTATTATGCCGCCGGAGACCGTTATCGCAAGGGCCTCTATGAGAAACTGCCTCAGGATGTCCTTTCTGCGCGCGCCCACGGCCATGCGTATTCCTATCTCCCTTGTCCTTTCAGTCACGGAAACCAGCATGATATTCATGACCCCTATGCCGCCTACAAGTAGCGAGACAGCGGCAATGCCGGAAAGGAGCACCGTGAAGGTGCGGGTCGTCTCCTGCATGGCCATCATCATCTCTGTGAAATCCCTTATGCTGAAATCAGACTCCGCTCCCGGCAATATCCTGTGACGGGCGCGCAAGACCCTTTCCACGCCTTCTTTCACTGACGGGATGAGCCCGGCTTCCTCGACCTGTATTGTTATGTCGCTTACGTAATCCTGAAAAAAGACCCTCCTCTGCGAGGTGGTGACCGGGATGAATATCTGGTCGTCCGGGTCGGAGAACGAGGTCTGCCCCTCTATCTTGATATCCTCGCCTATGGCCGGGCCTTCGCCGAAGAGCTCTTGTCTGACTGTGCTGCCTATGGCAGCAACCCTTCTGACAAGCTTAATATCAGTCTGTTCGAAAAAACTGCCTTCCGCAACCTGAAAATTATTTATTTCGATATATTCGGGGGTTGTGCCGGTAATAAGAGTGGAAGCGTTCCTGTTCGAGTACTTCACCTGAGTTGAGCTGGCAACGACAGGGCTCAAAAGCTTTATGCCAGGCACTTCTTTAACCAGAGCCTCGGCGTCCCCGATGGTCAGGGTCTCGACGCGACCGGTGCGCACATGCCCCATCCTGGCGGCCCCGGGCCTGACCCTGAGAACGTTTGTGCCGAACCTGGACATCGACTCCATCACCTGCTGCTTGGCGCCCTCGCCCAGAGAGAGCATGGCGATTATCGCGCCCACGCCGATGATGATGCCGAGCATGGTAAGCGAGGTCCTCATCTTGTTGGCGATGATGCCCCTGAAGGCGGTGCGTAATATCTGGAAAAAGAGCATGGGAACCTTTGTCTTTTTTTCTATCCTCTTTTATAAAGAGGGGGGAGATTAATCACTCTGAGCAAAGCGAAACAATCTGATTTCAACTTTTTTCATAAAAAGCCTTTTGCGCGCTGTCGCGCTTTTTCTGTTTACCCGGCTCGCTCGCTATCCACCTCCTGCCTCCGAGCAGGCCCGCTTACCTTCCCCGCCTGCTCGCCCCTCCCCCAACCTGATGCTTCGCTACGCCGGGTAAACCGTGGTTGGTTTAAGGGCAAAACAAGAGAGATTGCTTATCTGCCCCATCCTGGGGCTCGACCCTTCAGGCCCGCGATTCACTCAAAATTCAATTTTTGCTATCCCTGCAAAAATTGTCGCTGCGCTCGCAATGACCCCGCTCCTCAACGCACAACTTTCCCGTCCTTTATGTTTATTACCCTCTGCGAGCATGCGGCAACAGAGGGGTCGTGAGTTACGAGTATGAGGGTAGTGCCCCTTGAATGCAGGCCGTCAAACAGGGCCATTATCTCTTTACCTGTGCGCGAGTCCAGGTTGCCGGTCGGCTCGTCCCCAAGGATGATGGGCGGGTTGAGGACGATGGCCCTTGCTATTGCGACCCTCTGCCTCTCGCCTCCTGAAAGCTCGTTTGGCCTGTGCTTCATGCGACGCTCAAGGCCGACCTCTTTCAAGGCCGCCCTGGCGAGCGCTTCGGAATCATTGACTCCGGCGTAGAAAAGGGGCAACTCGACATTTTCTATGGCGGTGTGTCTGGCAAGGAGGTTGAAAGACTGGAATACAAAACCGATGTTCCTGTTGCGCGCGGCCGCGAGGGCATCTTCGTCCATTGAATCGACCCTTACGCCGTTCAAGGAATAGGTGCCCTCGGTGGGCCTGTCAAGGCAGCCTATGAGGTTCATGAGTGTAGATTTACCGCTGCCGGAAGGGCCCATTATGGAAACGAACTCGCCCTTTTTTATGTCGAGGTCGACAGAGGAGAGCACCTCCACGGTCGACCCTCCCATCAAATATCTCTTTGTTATGCCCCGGAGCTCTATCAAATCCGGCCCTTTTCCATTAAGAGGTTACGATTCAAAAACTCCCCTCTTTTCTAAAGAGGGGCGGGGGAGATTATCTTTTGAAGCCTCTTATAATCACCCCTCAGTCCCCCTTTAGAAAAGGGGGAAGTAACAATAAGAGTCCTCGCTGCGCTCGCAAATGACGACTGGAGCTTTCCAGCCTCGTTACCAGGTTGCGACAAAAGTCAAAAAGTTGTCATTCTGAGAAGCCGAAGGCGACGAAGAATCTAGTAACTTTCATTAACCCAGAGATTCTTCGCTGCGCTCAGAATGACAGGCTAAAACAGTTTTTCAGCAGCCTGCCTAGAAGAACATCCTTCTTCTCGGCTGAACTCCATTGCCGTTAGGCTTTGATATGCCGGAGGTCACCACCTCGTCGCCCTCGAAGATTCCTTTTTTTATTTCAGTTGAAACGCCGTCGGCAGCCCCGGTCTCAACCTCTACGAACTCCGGCTTCCCGGCCTTCATGATATACACGCCTGACTTCGAGCCCTTTGATTTCACGGCCTCCCTGGGCACGAGGAGCGCGCCTTTCCTTACCTCGGTAAGTATCTTCACGTCTGCCGTCATGCCAGGCTTGAGGAGCGCCTTGTCTTTGTCCACGACCTTCACGACCACGTCGAATACAGTGACTGTCCTCTCGGTCCTGCCCTGCGGGGCGACCCTTTCCACCACCGCCTCGAAAGTCTTTTCAGGCAAGGCGTCAACGGTTACGGAAGCCGCCTGGCCCGGCTTTATCCTGGCTATGTCGACCTCGTCGACCCCGGCGGTCACGAACATCTTGTCGAGGTTTGCCATGCTGAATATCTGCGTGCCCTCTGAGGCCGAAGATATTGTCGAAGAGATGACCTGCCCCCTGTCCACGAACTTTTTCAAAATCGTCCCGGTAAAGGGAGCCCTTATGCTTGTATCCGCGAGCCGCTCCCTTGCTTCTTTCAAAGCCTCGCTCGAATGCATCAGCTCTGATTCGGCTATGCTTACCTCTGTGCCTGCCTTCTGAAAAGCTATCTCTGAATCTTCAAGCTCCTGCCTTGAGATTATTCCGTCCTCAAAGAGCTTTTTCTGCCTGCCGAGCTTCACATCAAAATCCCTCAAAGCTATCTTCGCCCTCTCGAGCCTCGCCTTAGCCCCGAGGAGCGCGGCTTCGGCCTGCTTCGCCCTGGCCTGTTCGGTCTCGGGGTCAAGCTTCACGACGACTTCGCCTTTTTTTATGACGTCGCCCGCGTTGTTCGAAAACTCGATTATCTCGCCACCGGCCTTGCTCTTGACTATGACCTCTATCTCGGGGTTGACCGTGCCGTTTGCCATGGCCTCAAGCTTGAGGTCTCCCCTCGCGGCCTTCGCGGTCTTGACCGGCTCAGCTTCCACTGTCCCCTTTTCGCGGAACAGATAAAACGACGCGGCCGCTATTATGACGAGGGCTGCCGCTATGAAAAGCCACTTCTTCATTCTACCTCTTCCATATCAGTTATTCTGACGCCAAGCTCTTCAGGGAGCGTTCCTTTTTCCCTGTAGAAGGCGACAAGCGAAGTATTGTAATCGGATACCGCAGCCAGCCTTTTAAGACGGGCCAGAAGCAGGTCTTCCTG
>JACPGA010000176.1:0-5911 GCA_016182705.1 Deltaproteobacteria bacterium | reverse complement strand
ACATTGAAGGTCGTGCTCCTTCCGGCCTCCAGCTTTTTCTCCTCGGCATCGAGCGTCTCTTCCGCGAGCCTTACCGACTCGTCAGCCGCTTCAAGCCGCTTCAAGTCCGTCTCTATCTGTTCAAGCGCGCCGCCCAGCCTCAAGACTATCTCCTGCTCGAGGCGCTTCAGGTTCAAGACCGCCTGAGCGGCCTGAAGCCTTGACGCTTCCAGCTCGCCCCTGGCGGCCCTGTTGCCCAGAGGGTAGCTGAAGATAACGCCCACTGACCACTCGGGGTTTGAGTTTATATCGCTGAACGAGCGCGAGAAGGAATCTCCAAGGCCGTTGAGGCCGTAGCTCGCCTCAAGGTCTACTTCTGGCCAGGCCTGGTCAGCCCTGTATTTCAGGACTATCCTTTCCCTTTCAAGAGCGGTCTTGAGCTCGATGTAATCGGGCCTCGCGGACAGCGCTGTCGATACCGCGTCTCCAATGGCCCCGGCAGCAGGCCTCAATGTCCCCTCTCCCACGGGCACCAGCTCGTCCTCCCTCATCGCGTAGGCATCCGCAGCTATCAACTCTTTCAATCTCCTCTGGGACTCCTGCACCGCCTTTTGCGCGACTAACAGGTCTTCCCTGCGGGAAGCGGCGGCAGACTCGGTCTGCACGACTTCCAGCCTCGAAAGGGCCCCTGCCTCAAGCTTTTTTCTGTTCACTTCAAGAAGCGTCTCCGCAAGCTGGAGAGATTCCCTTCTTACCTCAAGGCCGCCTCTGGCTGACATGAGCGCCCACCACGCGTCCGAGTATTCGCTCAACGCGTCGGAAAGGACCTGCCTGAAACGCTGTTCAGAGGCTGTCTTGTCCTTGAGCGCGACGTTCAACGCCAGAAGCTCTCCGTTACCAAAGCCCTTCAAAAGGGGCTGGCGCACCGTGACGCCTGTGAACGACTCGTACTCGAACTCAAAGCCTGAGAAGGTGTCCGCAGTCCAATCGTCCCTGACCTCAAACCTGTACTCCGTGCCGAGGCTGGTCGTGCCAGAGACCCCGGCGTTGAAGCTGTACGACTCAGATTCAACCGACCTCAACCCACCGGCAGCCACGCTCGATCGGGCGGAAAGCGGCATTGAGGCATCCCCCCTCTTAAAAGAGCCGAAGAGTTCGGGGTCGCACGCCCCTTGAGCGATCTCTACCCTCGCGCCTGCTATTCTTGGGTCGAGCCTCGAAGCCTTGACCTGCAGATTGTTTTCGATGAGCATGCGCATGCCCTGCCTGAAAGGCAGCTCAAAACGCTGCCCATCGGATGCGGCAGCGCCGGAAGCCGTGAAAAAAAAGGAGACAAGAAGGACCGATGTGCGCAGGTTCAGCATTCAGAAGTAAAACGGATGAGGGGCATGAAATGTTCCGTGGGCCGTCACCGGCAAACGGCATGTCATTTTTTGTCTTTCCTGTCAGCGCTCCGGGCGCTTTCGCGAAGGAGCACTTTCCTTGGCCTTATCCCGACAGAGTGGTCTTTCGGGGCAGTTATCTTTTTAAGGGCGTCAAGCCTGCCCTGCTTTTCAAGCCTGTTGTAAATGCGCACCCACGCGCAATCGCACTCTATATTCACTTCGCACTTGCCGTGAGCGACCCCGCCGCACGGGCCGTTCAGCAGGCCCTTGGGGCATTCGGTGTGCGGGCATATGCCGCCGGTCGCGTCCAGCACGCACTCGCCGCAAAGCGAGCACCCTTCAAAGAACCTGCCCACGCGCTCGACAGTGGCGAGGAAAAACGAATCAAGCGCCGGGAACACGGGCTGGGTCTCCTCGACCGAATCGGCTACCGTCCTCACGCCAGCGCCGCAGGCAAGCACAAGGACAGCTTCAGCCTCCCTGAACTCGGGCTTGTTCCTGTAGTCCTTCAGGACAAGCTGCCTGTAACAGGTCTCCTCTGGAAGGGAAGCGCCGACGACCTTTATCCCGTTCTCTTCAAGGATGGCGGTCATCTCTTTAAGTTCTTTTTCGCCGCCCGTGGCACACTGCTCGGCGCACGAGTTGCACCCGAAAAGATAGACCGTCTTTTTGCCCTCGAGAGAAGCGAGGATAGCTTTTATGTCCTTTTTCTTCGTAATTATCATTGAGTTTAAATATCCGAGGCGCTTTTAGATTTTAAGGACAGATTAAGAGTACATATAAAATTAGATATTTTTTCCGAGGTCAAGGAAGGGTGGAAGTAAAAAGCGGAGCATATATGTAAATATGTGAGCATTTTTACTTCCGCCCTGACAAAGAGATCGGGAAAAATAGCAATTTTATTTAGCGCGGCTGGCCGCGACTACTGTATTTTTAAGCAGCATCGCGATGGTCATGGGGCCGACGCCTCCTGGCACAGGGGTTATGAATGACGCCCGCATGGATGCTCCCTCGAAGTCTACATCACCCACGAGCTTGCCTTCCATCGTGCGGTTCATGCCTACGTCAATTACGACCGCGCCTTCCTTGACCCACTCGCCTTTTATGAACTCGGCCCTGCCGATGGCCGCCACAAGTATGTCGGCCTTCTTGACCCTCTCGATGAGGTCTTTTGTTTTGGAATGACAGACGGTCACGGTCGCGTTCCTTTTCAGAAGCATCATGGCCATCGGCTTTCCGACGATGTTGCTCCTTCCGACGACTACGGCGTCTTTTCCGGAAAGGTCAACGCCCGTTGATTCAAGGAGGCGCATGACGCCGTAGGGCGTGCAGGGCTGGAGCACCGGGTTTCCTATCATCAGCCTGCCGACATTATACGGGTGAAAGCCGTCCACGTCCTTTGACGGGGATATCTCTTCTAAAATCTCTTCCTCATTTATCTGCTTGGGAAGCGGGAGCTGAACGAGTATGCCGTGTACCTCTTTGGAAGCGTTGAGCTGCCTTATAAGACCCAAAAGCTCCTCGTGGGTGGTCGTCTCGGGCAGTTTGTGCTGCACCGAATTTATTCCCACTTCTTCGCAGGCCTTTATCTTGTTTCTGACGTATACTAACGAGGCTGGGTTCTCACCGACAAGCACGACCGTAAGCCCCGGCGTGACTCCGGTTTTTTCCTTTAACTCCTGTATCTCGCTTTTGAGTTCAGCCCTTACCTGGGCCGCTATTTCCTTGCCGTTTATTATCTTTGCCGTCATCAAATTTTCCATATACTTTCCCGTTATTTTTCACAAAAGTATACTTTAACAGGGTACATAATGCAAAAGATTATTGCTTTCACGGCCAGGGCAAGCTGCCAGAGTGGGCTACAAGGCTTTCTTTCGCTTGACTTAACCCGGCCCCGGTGATTAATTAGAAGTAATATTCCCTGAATCTTACTTTTGGCTGCCTCTAAAAAATCAGCTATTTTTTCTGAAGGGAAGGAGGGATTATGGGTTTTTGGGAACACGTAAACCAGGAACTTAAAAGGGCGGTCGAAGAGGGCTGGACGGCTGTAAAAGAGAGCGCGAAGATTGGCAAGCTCCGCCTGAACATCCACAACCTTCACAAGGACGCTGAAAAGCACTTCAAGGACATAGGCGGAATAGTGTACGAGATGGCCGTCGACCCTTCGGAGAACCCCCTCCACAAACCCGAAGTCCAGAGGCATATCGGGGAAATAAAGAAGATAGAGAGCCAGGCAGAGGCCCTGGAAAACGAGATAACTAAGCTCAAGCACAAGGAAGCCTCAAAAGAGACTGCCGGGCAGTAAACCCCGCGCGTTCTTTATCTTATCCCGTTTTTAAGGAAAGCCCTGGCTGTGCAGGCCTGGCAAGTGCCAGCACAGCGTTCTTATGGAAAACATACCGCTTTTACGTGACATAGTCATACTCATGGCCGTGTCCGTGCCCATCAGCATCCTGCTGACAAGGCTCGGCCTACCCATTATAATCGGCTTTCTCCTCACAGGCGTAATCGTAGGCCCTTACGGCGCCGGTCTCATAACCGAACTCCACAGGGTCGAAACTCTCGCGCAAATCGGCGTGGTGCTCCTACTGTTCACCATCGGCCTCGAATTCTCGGTATCAAGACTCCTCAACATAAGGAAAGAAGGCATCCTGGGCGGCGGGTTCCAGGTGGGGCTCACGGTCCTCGTCGTGCTCGGCATCTCGCTGCTTTTCAGCCAGCCCTTTTCTGTAGCCATGCTCCTTGGCTTCGTCATCTCGCTCTCCTCGACGGCCATAGTATTGAAGCTCCTCGTTGACAGGGGCGAGGTCAACTCGCCGCCAGGACCTTGCCGTCGTGCTGATGGTCATGATCATACAATCCATCGGCATAAACGGCGGATCTTCAGCCCTGGACATAACAAAAAAGCTGGGGCTCTCCTTCGCTGCCTTCGCCGTCATAGTCATCGCGGTCATCTGGCTCATACCAAGGATATTCGACCAGGTCGTGAAGCTCAGGAACCGGGAGGTCTTTATCCTCACCATCGTGCTCGTCTGCCTCGGCACCGCGTGGGTGACTTCCCTTTTCGGCCTCTCGCTGGCCCTCGGCGCGTTCATAGCCGGGCTCGCCATTTCCGAATCAGAGTACTCCAACCAGATAGTTGCCGACGTCATCCCCTTCAGGGATACCTTCTCGAGCCTGTTTTTCATCTCAATCGGCATGCTGCTGGACATCAGCTACTTCATGGGAGAGATACCGAAGATAGCCCTGCTGGTCGCGGCCATAATCGGCCTGAAGGCGCTAATCCTCGTCGGGGTGGGGCAGATTCTAAGATATCCCCTGAGGCTGTCCCTTGTGGTCGGGTTCAATCTCGCACAGATAGGTGAGTTCTCTTTCATACTCATAAAAATGGGCGAAGACTACAGCCTGTTCAGCCAGGGCCTTTACCAGTCGCTTCTTGCCGCTTCGATAATAAGCATGGCGTTGACGCCCTTCATCTACCAGAGGTCTTCAAGGCTCGCTTATGACGTCGGCAAGCTCCTGGGCAGGGGCGGCCTGAAGAACGGACATAAAAAGACCTCGCTTTCAAACCATGTCATCATCATAGGCTACGGCATTAACGGCCGCAACCTTGCCAGGGTCTTGAAGGAGACCGGCATCCCCCACCTCATAACCGACACCAACATGGAAAGGGTAAAGTCCGCGAAGGCGGAAGGCCACTCCGCCTTTTACGGAGACGCGAGCCACCCTGAAGTCTTCAAGAGCATGGGAGTGGAAAAGGCGAAGATGGTCGTGACAGCCATATCCGACCCCATCAGCACCAGGATAATAGTAAAACTCGCGAGAGATTTGAACTCCACGATTTCGATACTCGTGAGGACGCGCTACATAAGGGAGGTCGAAGACCTTTACAAGCTCGGGGCCAACCAGGTCATCCCGGAAGAGTTCGAGACCTCGGTCGAGATATTCGCGAGGGTCCTGCGCGACTACAGGGTGCCTTCGAACATCATCCAGAACCAGATAGACCTCATAAGGCAGGAAGGCTACGCCATGCTCAGAAACCCGTCCATCATGGGCGACAGGCTCGCGAGGCTCTCCAGCATACTCGAAAAAACCGTCATGGACACATACTTCGTGGAACACGGCTGCGCTGTGGCGGGACAGACAGTAAAGGAACTGAACCTGAGAAAGCACTCCGGCGCGACAATTATCGCGATTGCCAGGGGCGGACAGGCAAAGACCAACCCTGAGCCGGATTTCAGGATAGAGGCCGGGGACATACTCGTGCTCCTCGGCAGCCATGCCCAGCTGAACGAGGCTTTCAAGCTGTTGAAGGAAAGCTGTCCGGTAAGCGGCAGCCACGAGTAAGAGGGCCGTTGTATTCTAAGGAGCAGCGACCGATAGTCCCGCCTTATTCATCTGCCAGCCCTGATATTCTTCGCTACGCTCAGAATGACATTCTTTTTTCCTATTTTCTAATGGGGGAAACTGAATGGGATTATCAAGCTCTTCTCAAATAATCTCCCCCCGCCCCTCTTTAGGAAAGAGGGGAGAAAAAACAAATTCTT
>JACPGA010000171.1 GCA_016182705.1 Deltaproteobacteria bacterium | reverse complement strand
GCTCCACATGCTTCTTGGCAGGGAGCGGGGGATGGTAATTTTTGGAAACGAAACGGGTGGAAAATATTAAGGCTGCTCAAAAACTCCATATGCGAGGCGTCGAAGAGCGAGGAACGAGGCGTACATTTTTGTACGCCGCAGGGCCGCGCGATGATGACAACAAAGCAGATGGAGAATTTTGAAGCTCCCAGCGGCAAGCCGCTCGGAGCTTCGAAACCTAAGGAAGTCTCGATTTATTATTCGCTCGCTTGACCCCGCATAAAGCTGCGGGGATTTCGCTCGCTATGGGTTTTCAGCAGCCTTATCAGCTGAGTTTGAGCTTCTCGTAAACCCTGTTCAGGTTCTGGCGCGCGACGATATAGAAGCTCTGGGCCCACGCCAGCGGCACGTTGTAGTTGGACTTGCCGTTGGTATAAAGCTCAGGCACGAGCCCCTCCGGGGTCATCACGCTCTCGACCTTTCTGAGGTAGAGTTCCGCTTTCTGAATGAACTCGCCTGGCGGATCGAAGATGGAGCCCGTCTTCAGGGCCTTTACGGCAAGCTGCGAGTAGACTATCGAAAGCCATGCAAAGCCCAGCGGCCATTCGGCCTCGTTGCCAAAGGGCTTGGTCCTGTCCGCGTTGTAATACAGGTCGCCGGGGTACCTTATGACGCCCATCTTCCTTACGAGGTGCTTTTCGATATTGGAGATTATCTGCAGGGCCTGATTGTCGGGGATGATGTAATAAGGCCATATGAGGCTCAACTGCGAGAGGTCATAAGGCCTTGAGTTCGACTCGGAAGGGAGTATCCTGTCAAGGGCCGCCCGCCCGGTCTCTATGAACTCCTGCGGCACCGGCAGGTAATGGTGTATGGGTATCTGGCTCTTGTACTTGTAGTGGTAGTAACCGTCGTCGTGCCACATGGTGAGCCCGGCGAGAACGGCCCCTATGCTCGACGCGTGAACCTCCGGGCCTTCTTCCCACATCCCGAAGTCCGGGTCCGTGTGCCACCTTGTGGTCGTAAGGTAAAGGACCATGTCGCGAAGGAGTATCTGGGTCTCGGTCTGGTCGGTCGAGATGACATTGTGCCCTTTTTTTATGAGGTCGCCGGTCTTGTAAAGGAAAAGCCCGAAGATGTCAAGCTGGTGATGGCCCCATTCGCTGGTTATCCCCTCGAGCGTGACCGGGTGTATCCTCGCGTGTATGACCTCGTCGGCGCAGCTGCCGAGATACCGGCGCTTGCGGGCCCCACTGGTGAGCTTATGGCGGTACTTCTGGAATATCCTGATGATGAGACGATAGCTCTCGATAAGCTTGTCATAGGAGCCTACGTACTCGTTGGCGTACGTGGCATACATGATGTCGCGGAGCCAGAAGACATTGTACCTGTCCCCGCCCTTGTCGCCGCAGTAGTCGGAAGCGACATACCCGCCGTTCAGCTGCCGCATGCCCTCAAGGTGCTTGTAAGCCACGAGAAGCTTTTCTCGCTCAGGGAGTTCCATGAAGTTGCGGCCCCTGAGGGATTCCTTGACCTGGGTCGAAAGTACTCTGTCAGTTTTTATACTATCTGTGAGCAACATAGGGCCATAATACCCTAAAAAAAAGGTTCGTTCAACTACTTTAGGCACAGAAAAACAAAGATTAATCCAAAGGTTATGCCGTCAGGAAGCGAGCACGCGAAGGGAGGCTGGAAGGATTGAAATCGCAATGTCGCCCTCGAAATCGAATGGTTCTCCGTCCACATGGGCGTATGTTGCCTTCCGCCCCCTTATGACGGCCTCAGTGCCCCTGATGCACTGGAACCCTTTATACGATTCGACTCTCCCTTTCATGACCTTATACCCGAGCTCAAGGGTGCTGAAAATGCCTGTCTTGGGAAAGACACAGAAATCCATGAGCCCGTCATCTACCCGCGCGCAAGGAGAGATGAAAGCGCCTCCGCCCCATTGGCCGGTATTGGCGGCCGTAAGCAGGAGGGGCTCAGCGCCCAACTCTTTGCCGTCCACCTCAAGGATTATCCTTTCAGGCCTGAACCTGAGGTATTCTATAAGGCCCAGGACATAATACGGAGCTATGCCCCGTATCTTCTTTGTAAGGCTGCCCTCATTGTATTTTTTGCTCAACAGTGCCTCAAAGGCAAACCCGGCTGTAGTAAAAAAGTACCTGCCGCATGTCCTGCCAACGTCGATATCGCGGACCGAGCCGGTCTTCAGAAGGCCGATCGCATCAGCCGGGTCTGTGGGTATTTGAAGCGTGTGCGCAAGGGCGTTGCCCGACCCTGCCGGGATTATGCCGAGAGCCGTCCCTGTGCCCACGAGCTGGCTTGCCACGCCGTTCACGGTTCCATCACCGCCGCACGCGAAGACAAACTCGTAACCCTTATCCACGGCCTCTCTGGCAAGCTGGCCAGCGGCCCCGGGCCCGGTCGTGGCTTTTACCTCGAATATGCCGTTCTCGCCTCCCAGCACATCCCGGATAAGGCCTGTTATGCGCTTGACTCTGCCCGCGGTGCCGGAGACCGGGTTTATTATGAACCTCACCTTCAATATGCAGCGCCTCCCTGAGAGCAAAGTATAAATTGAACGCAAGCCCCTTTGCAAGGACCAATGGCACCAGTAAAAAACAGACTTGCCAAAAAGACAACTTCCATTAAACTGACTATGAAGGCTCGAATAAACCGGCATTCTTTTTTAAAAAGTTTTATTAATAATTTTCTCGTAAATTTCTGTACGGAGGCAAGGCATGTTCCAGATTGAAAGTCCTGACTTCAAAGAGCGCGAGGCCATACCGGAAAAATTCACCTGCGAGGGAGACGACCTCTCTCCGCTTTTGAAATGGACCTCGCCGCCCCAGGGGACAAAAAGCTATCTTCTTATCGTGGAAGACCCTGACGCGCCCATGGGCACTTTTGTACACTGGATACTTTACGACATCCCGGCCGGTTTGCAGGAGATCTCCCGAGGAGCTGGCAACGTCAAAGGGGCCGCTGTCAAGGACGGGCTGAAACAGGGCATTAACGACTTCGGCCACATAGGTTACAGAGGCCCATGCCCTCCAAAAGGACACGGGCCGCACAGGTACAACTTTATCCTCAAGGCCCTGGACATACCGGCCCTCGGCCTGCCGGACGGGGCCAGGAAAAGCGACTTTGAAAGGGCTACGGCCGGGCACGTGCTCGCCGAAGCAAAGGTAACGG
>JACPGA010000166.1 GCA_016182705.1 Deltaproteobacteria bacterium | reverse complement strand
GACGAGCGGCCTTCTGGACAATATCTCGAACCTGCCCGGCCAGCAGGTCTCCTTCAGGCCTTTGCGTATGGCCAGAGCGGTGATATGTACGCCCTGGGCCCGGAGAAGCTCGATTGCCGCGAGGGCAAGGGCGGCGTTCCCTACCTGGTGGCCGCCGTTCATCCTGAGCTTCAATCCCGTGAGACCGCCCGAGAGGCCGGAGTAGCTGAAAGAGGCACATTTGCCTTCAGCGTGAAAGTCCTGTCCCATGATAAATATCGGGGAAGAGGCTTTTTTCGCGGCGGCTTTTATTACGGAAAGCGCGGTCCTTGCGGCCTCTCCCGTTATAACAGGCACGCCCGGTTTTATTATCCCGGCCTTCTCAAAGGCTATCTCTTTTATGGTCGAGCCAAGCCAGGCTGTGTGGTCGAGACCGATATTCGTAATGACCGATACGACGGGGGTCACGAGGTTTGTCGCGTCCAGCCTTCCGCCCATGCCGGTTTCGACCAATGCGAATTCTACCTTCTTTTTCCTGAAATGCAAAAAAGCCATCGCTGTCGTGAACTCGAAAAATGTCACGTCTGAGAGGCCCGCTTTTTTAGAGGCCGCCTTTACTTCACGGGCGGCTTCGATAAGCTCGTTTTCCGAAATATTCTTTCCGGCGACGCTAATTCTTTCGTTAAATTTTATGAGGTGAGGTGAGGTATACAGGCCTGTCCTGAACCCGGCATCAATGAGGACGGAGGCTGTCATGGAGCAGACCGAGCCTTTGCCGTTCGTTCCGGCCACATGTATGGATTTGAATGAGTCCTGCGGGTTGCCGAGGGCCGTAAACAGGGCACTGACGCGCTCAAGGCCCGGCTTTATGCCGTGTCTTTCGAGGCTGTACAGGTAATCGATGATGCCCTTGCCGGATGGCATTACTTCGCGCGGGTCAGCATGGAAATTAGCCTTGAAAGAGTGTCTTTCATGAGCTTTCTTTCCACTATCATGTCTACCATCCCGTGTTCGAGGAGGTACTCGGCCCTTTGGAAGCCTTCAGGGAGTTTCTGCCTTATTGTCTCGGCTATGACCCTTGGCCCGGCGAAGCCGATAAGAGCCCTGGGCTCGGCTATTATGACGTCTCCCAGCATGGCGAAGCTTGCCGAAACGCCGCCCATCGTCGGGTCGGTGAGGACCGATATGTACGGCAGGCCCGCCTCGCGTAGCTTTGCGAGGGCCGCTGATGTCTTGGCCATCTGCATGAGCGAGAGTATCGACTCCTGCATTCTGGCGCCGCCTGAGGAGGAGAAGATTATCATGGCGCATTTGGCGTCTATGGCGCGCTCTATGGCGCGGGTAATCTTTTCGCCTACTACCGAGCCCATGGACCCGCCCATGAACGAGAACTCGAATACCGCGGCACAGGCCCTCTGGCCGTTAATCTCGCCCTCTCCGGTTATCATGGCGTCGCGAAGGCCCGTTTCCTTCTGGGAGGACTTCAGCCTGTCCTTGTACCTCTTGAGGTCCTTGAAGTCGAGCGCGTCAATCGGCTCTATCTTCTCGTCGGTCTCGATGAAGCTGCCCTCGTCGAAGGTGATGTTTATGCGGCTCCTCGCGGAGATGCGGAAGTGGTAGTTGCACTTGGGGCAGACGTCGAGGTTGCGCTCGACCTCTTTTTTGTAGATTATCTCGCCGCAGTGCTCGCATTTGACCCAGAGGCCGAACGGCACTTTGACGCTCTTGCCTTCAGCGGCCTCGCCGTTTGTAAAAAGGTCTTTCTTGAACCAGATCATAAATTCCTCGCGCTCGCCGCCCTGCCAGAAGAGCGCTGGCGGGCCGTGCGGTCAATGTCGCCTTTTTTGAATGCTTTCATGAATGCGTCAACTATCTTTATGTCAAACTGCCTGCCCGCCCACTTTTTCAACTCGGCGAGGGCGTCTTTTGGCGGCAGGCCCTTCCTGTACGGCCTGGTGCTGGTCATGGCGTCGTATGCGTCGGCTACCGATATTATGCGGGCCGTAAGCGGGATAGCCTCGTCCTTGAGCCCATCCGGATAGCCGAGCCCGTCCACCCTCTCGTGGTGATGGAGCATCCCCGGCATGATATCCTTCAAGTGGGGGATGTGTTTCAAAATCTCGGCCCCGAACTGCGGGTGCATGCGCATGGACTTTGTCTCGGCAGCGTCGAACGGGGCCTCTTTTCGCAATATCCTGTCCTCGACGCCGATTTTTCCGATGTCGTGGAGCACGGCCGAAAGCCTCAAGACCTCGATATCTTCATCGGACATCTTGAGCTGGCGCGCTATGGCCATGCAGTACTCGAGCACCCTTTTCGTATGTCCGCCGGTGTACGGGTCCCTTTTTTCTATGGCCTCGGCAAGCGCGCTTGAGGTCGCGTAAAAAGCGTCTTTTATCTCTTCGTAGAGCCGGGCGTTGTCCAGGGCTATTGCGGCCTGGTTGGAAAAGAGCTGGAAGAGCCCGAGGTCATCCGCTGAAAACTGCCCGCCTATCCTGTTTATGGCCTGCAGCACCCCTATGACCTGGCCCTTGATGACGACCGGCACGCAGACCATGTTCCTTGTCCTGAACTTGCTGCGCTTGTCAAAGCTGCCCTGAAACCGCTTGTCCTTTGTGACATCCGGGATGACGACCGGCTCGCAATGCTTGGCGACCCAGCCCGCGATGCCTTCTCCGACCTTCAGCCTTACTTCCTTGAGCTTCTTGCCCTTTTCTCCGAGAGCTACTTCAAAGTAAAGCTCCCCGCGCTCCCTGTCAAGGAGAAGAAGAGAGCCTGTCTCGGCGCGCATGAGCCTTGTGATGGCCTCCATCGCCCTGTGGCGTACCACGTTGTGGTCGAGCGAAGAGATGAGAAGGGCTCCGACATTGTTGAGAGTGGAGAGCTGGCTTATCCTGCTGTCGAGCGAGGCGATAAGCTCCGCCCGTTCCATTATTATGTTCAGGTGGTTCGCTAAAGAGCTGAGCACCTTCAAATCGGATTCAGTAAACGGCTCGCGCCCCTGACCTGAGGCCGTGATCACTCCGCTGACTTCCTTTTTTCTTACCAGCGGCACCGCGAGCGAGCTCACGGCTCCGCCGTCCTTTGATGGCTGGCGGCCCGTACCTTTGCGAATGCGCGGTTTGCCTGACCTGGCGGCCATCGCGGCCAGGGTCTTGTCCTTGAGCCCGCTTGTCCCTTTTACGGCATCAGGGGTAAGTCGGCCGTCTTCGCCAACTGAATAAAGAGCGCCTGAGCCCGCGTCAACGGCCTTGAGGGCGAACTCCAGCAGGCGGCTTAAGAGGGCCGAGCGGGAAGAGCCTTTTACGGCAAGCCCGCCCATCTCCCTGTATACTTCGACCTCGAGCTCCATGATACGGAGCTTTTTTCTAAGAAGGTCTATTTCGGCTGACTGGTCGCTGGTCTTCATTTTTGATTAAGCCTCAACAGGTCGCTGAAAGACCATTTTGGGGGAACCTGTAGCTGACTGCGTTATCATCCTGCTATATGCCGCGCTTGATACCTGACACAAACGACCCGAGCTCTTTTATGAGGTTCGGCCCCTTGTTCTTCGAGATGATGCTGACTATGGCGCTGCCCACTACCGCGGCGTCCGCGCTCCTGCAAACTTCTTTTGCCTGCGCCGGGGTCGATATGCCGAAGCCGACTCCCAGCGGCAGGTCCGTGTGCTTTCTTACGCGCTTGACGTACTTGTGTATGTCAGAGGAGACGGCCGCTCTCGCGCCGGTAACTCCGGTGACGCTCACGAAGTAGATGAAGCCTGAGGCTTTTGACGCAACGAGGCTCATCCTGCCCTCGTCGCTCGTGGGCGTAAGAAGGAATATGAGGTCAACGCCGTTCTTGTCGAGCTCACTCTTGAGCTCGTCCGATTCCTCTGGCGGCAGGTCTACTATGAGAACGCCGTCCGCACCGGCCTGGGCCGCGGCTTTCGCGAACTTTTTGAGGCCAAAGTTGAATATGGGGTTGTAGTACCCGAAGAGGACCAGCGGTATCTGGCTTTCTTTTCTCACGTCTTCGACGAGCTTCAATACGTCAGTCAGGTGGACGCCGCCCTTCACGGCCCTTTCATACGAGGCCTGGATGGTCGGCCCGTCGGCCATGGGGTCTGAGAACGGTATGCCGAGCTCTATCATGTCGGCCCCGGAGTGCTCAAGTTC
>JACPGA010000165.1 GCA_016182705.1 Deltaproteobacteria bacterium | reverse complement strand
TGCCCCCGGAGTGGGTTGAGGAAGGTAAGCGGGCCTGCTCGGAGGCAGGAGGCGGACAGGGCGAGCCGGGTAAACAGAAAAGCGCGGCAGCGCGCAAAAGGCCTCTTGGCACAGAAGCCTAAAATGGTGGGCGCAGCCCACCCTACCTGTCTATTACGGGTATGTGTTAAAGACAAATAAAGACAAGACGGAAATTTGTTTCCCCTCTCCCCAACCCTCTCCCACAAGGGGAGAGGGAGTAGCCGACGCAGCGAAGCCGCCCTTCTACCCTTCCTTCACAGGCGGCCAGACCGTGTTCCTGCCATGCTCCTTTGCCTTGTAAAGGGCCTTGTCAGCCGCCTCCACAAGAGCCTGCGCGTCTGCGGCATCCTTGGGATAAGATGCCACGCCAAGGCTGATGGTGACCGCGCCGCCCGGCTGAAGCTCTCCAAAAGGTATTATTTCCTCCCTGAGTTTCATTCTGAGGCGCTCGGCCAGCTTCAGCGCGCCCTCAATATCAGTTTCCGGCAATACTACCACGAACTCCTCGCCGCCGTACCTCGCTGGTATATCTACCTCTCGCGCGGCCTTTATGAAGACCTCGGCCACTCTCTTGAGACACTGGTCGCCGGCCGCGTGTCCGTTAGTGTCGTTATAGTGCTTGAACCAGTCGACATCAGCCATGATGAGCGACACGGGCCTGCCAAACCGGGCGCCGCTCTTCACGGCCTTTTCAAGCTCTCCCTTGAAGTAGCGGAAGTTGAACATGCCTGTCAGCCCGTCGGTGGAGGCCAGAGCCTTCAAGGCTTCGTCCCTTTTCTTTATCGACTCGACCATCGTGTTGAATGACTTCGACAGCGTACCCAGTTCGTCTTCCCTGTCGACGGTGATATTCGGCATCTCTCCTACGGAAATGCTGTTCGTAGCGGACGCGAGTTTTCTTATAGGCCTTGTCACATAATTGCCAACTACGTACGCTATAAGCAGGACCGCGAAAGCCGTCAACGCAAGGACAGCCATGTTGTACTTCAGTATGTCTAGCTCAACGTATATCCTGTCGCTTGGTATCAGATATCCCAGCGACCACCTGTTCTCGTTGTTCCCGTTCTGATGCAGTAACTCAATGGGCTTGAAAATTATGTAGTGGTCCTTGCCATCCACCGAGAAGTGATCCATCCCGCTCTCGCCCTTCATCATTTTTCCATACACCGCTTTAAGGCCTGCGGGCGTCTCCTGGGTTGCAGCTTCCGGGAGCGGCTCGGTCTCGCTTATGTCCAGAGCCGTGTGGGCAAGGAACCTGCCCTCATTGTCAAGGATGAAGGCCGCGCCCCTGTCAGGGTTGATGTGTTTTTTAAGGAGCCTCTGGAAATAGGTCAGCGTGACCTCGAAATGGAGTATCGCCGCCTTGCGGCCATTCACTATTATCGGGGTCGCGTTGGGCAGCACCCACCTGTGCGAGTCCTCGGAGATGATAGGCCTTCCCTGGAAGACCTCTCCTTCTTCCACGAGGAATGCTTTAATGAAGAACTCCGCGCGGCTTTCATCAGAGGAAAGGTCGTGGCTGTGGGAGACGTCGTCGAAGACGATCCTCGAAACCTCTCTTCCTCCTGCCTCTATGAAGCACGCCTCGTCAAGCATGTCAGGATACATGCCGCGCAGGTACTTCAATGTCCGCTGCTGCTCCCGCACCCAGTGCGAGCGGCCGACGGGGTCGAGAAAATACATGGCAAAGGCCGTATTCTTCGAAGCGACAAGAAGATCCTTCTGTGACTGCTCGAAGTAGCCTTCCACCAACCCGGAGACATCCTCCAGATTCCACTTGAGCTCTTTGAATACATTCTTGAACAGGGAGTCTTTCGCGGTGTAATAGAAAAAAACGCTTGTCGCCGTCAGAGGGACGACACCGACAATAAAAAGAACGATCGTAAACTTTGCCCTAAGGCTTTTTCTCAATAAATTCAGCATGATAGACCCATATTAGCATTGTTTGAGACAAAAAAAAAGAGGAACCCTTATTCAAGGGTTCCTCGATGAGAAACAGCGCGTTAGCGCCCTTGGATCATATTTTCAAAAACAGCGGCAAATTGCGTTGCCTGCAAACAGTGCCCGGGTTCAGCCTTCGCTGAAACCCTTCAGGAGCTTCGCCCTCGTTGGATGCCTCAGTCTCCTTATGGCTTTTGCCTCTATCTGGCGCACCCTTTCACGGGTGACTCCCAGAACCTTGCCTACTTCCTCAAGCGTGTAATCCTGCTTCTCGCCTATCCCGAACCTCATGCGCAGCACCTTCTCTTCCCTGGGGGTAAGAGTCTCAAGGACAGCATTGGTCTGGTCGGAAAGGTCCTTTTCTATGGCGGCGTCAGCCGGCGAAGGCGACTTCTCGTCCTCTATGAAGTCCCCGAGAGAGCTCTCCTCGTCGTCGCCTATCGGCGTCTCCAGACTCAGGGTCTGCTTCATGAGCCTCAGGATACGCCTGACCTTCTGGATGGGTATATCCATCCTTTCGGCTATCTCTTCCGGATAGGGCTCGCGGCCCAGCTCTTTCAGGAGCTGCCTGGAGGTCTGAAGAAGCCTGTTTATGGTCTCTATCATGTGGACAGGTATCCTGATAGTCCTGCCGTGGTCGGCAATGGACCTCGTGATAGCCTGCCTGATCCACCATGTCGCGTAGGTGGAGAACTTGTAGCCCTTCTTGTAGTCGAACTTGTCAACGGCCTTCATGAGGCCGATATTACCTTCCTGGATAAGGTCGGAGAACTTGAGGCCCAGGTTAACGTACCTCTTGGCAATGGAGACTACGAGCCTCAGGTTGGCCTCGATGAGACGCTGCTTGGCTTCCCACATGTTGAAGTCGTGCACCTTGACCTGGCGCGCGAGCTCCTTGAGGTCAGTCCTTTTCATCTCGAGGCGCTTCATTATCTTCTTTATCCTGATTTTCGCACGCTCCTGCTTTTTGGGGCCCTTTTTGGACTCCTCGCGCTCGATCAGGTGCTCAAGCCTTACTATCCTCTTTACGATGCGCCTTATGATATTGGCGCTCAGGTTTACCTCGTTCAGAAGCTTGTAAGCGCTTTCGGGCTTTCTCCTGCCGAGGCGCTCAAGCTTGGAGACTATCTCGTCGGAGGCCTCGTGGCCGCCGCCCTCTTCCAAATCTTCCTCTGCTTCCTCGATGAGGTTACGCAAAGACGCCTTGCCTGCCTTGAACCTTTCGACTATCCTCAGTACTTCTATTACAGCAAAGGGACTGGAAAGCGTGAGCCTTCTGAGCTCGTTCCTGCTCTCTTCTATCCTTTTGGCGTATACAATCTCTTCTTCACGCTTGAGGAGCGGGACCGCGCCCATCTCCCTCATGTATATCCTTACAGGGTCTTCGACGCGCTCTACCTCTTCAACGCCGACCTCTTCCCTTGTCTCAGCTGCCTCCTGCGTATCAGCGCCTTTTTCCGTAGTATCAACCACGTCTATCCCGAGATCGCCCAGGGTCTCAAGAAGATTGTCCATCTCTTCCACGGAAAAATTATCTTGCGGAAATGCGTCGTTTATCTCATCATATGTGAGAAAACCCTTATCCTTACCGATATCGATAAGGTTGCCGAGTTCCTGGCTGTTGCCGTTGCCGCCTGCCTTCTTGGTCATAAACCCTTCCTTTAAACGATTCCTTGGGACAGAAAATCATTTAATCCTAACATAAATTTACTTCAAATGTCAAGCACAGTCAAGGGGCTGTTTTTCCGTGATTTTACATGAAGATGGTTGACCAAACGCGTTTGTTGTGTTAAATTTTTTAATTCTCCAATTTCATTCCCCTGACAGTTATTATATAATACTCTGTCAATGACCAAGGTTACCCCTTAGGAGAAATGCTAAATAAAAAGTTTACGGGGGGAGCGGTAAAAGGCAGGTCTGTGGCCAGAGCGCTCAGCTTACTGGCCCTTGCGGCCGTGCTTTTTATTTCAGGCTGCACCCCCAACGACCCGTACCGCTCAACAGAACGGGGCGGGAACATATTCTATACGACCTTTTTAGAGCCACCTAAGCACCTCGACCCCGCACGCGCCTACAGCTCTGATGAATACGACTTCATCGGACAGATCTACGAGCCGCTCCTCCAGTACCATTACCTGAAAAGGCCATACGCCCTCGTGCCCCTTACGGCTGAAGAGGTCCCGGAGCCTGCCTATTACGGACGGGACGGGAAAGTTCTGCCCGCAAATGCCCCGGCATCCGTTGTGGACAGGGCCGTCTACGAAATAAAGGTGAGAAAGGGGATAATGTACCAGCAGCACCCCGCCTTTGCCAAAGGGCCGGACGGGGGGGCCCTGTACGCTGCATTAACCCCCAAAGACCTTGGCGATATAAAGGGTATCAGGGACTTTCCGGCAAAAGGCACGAAGGAGCTTACCTCGGACGATTTCATATACCAGATAATGAGGCTTGCCGACCCGCGCGTTGAAAGCCCGGTCCTGTCAATCATCGAAAAGTATGTAACCGGCCTCAAGGAATACTCCGAAGCCTTGAGAAAGGATTTGGACGCGATAAGGGCCGAGCGAAAGAAGGCTGCTGGTTTTTCGTACAACCAGTCAGTCGACGAGAAAATGCGGCCCATCACGCTCGACTACTGGAAACACAGGCTGCCGGGCGTCGAGAAGGTCGACGACCATACGTTCAGGATAATACTCAAGACCAAATACCCCCAGTTCACCTATTGGCTTGCCATGCCGTTTTTCGCGCCCGTGCCAAGGGAGGCAGCCGAGTTTTACAACCAGGGCTTGCTCTCTGACATGAACATCACCCTCGACCGCTTCCCTGTCGGCACCGGCCCTTACATGATGGACACGAACAACCCGAACATGGAAATAGTCCTCGTTAAGAATCCGAACTTCCATTATGAGGAATACCCTTCTGAAGGTGAGCCGGAGGACAGCCAGAACGGCCTTTTGAAGTATGCCGGCTCGAAGCTCCCTTTCATAGAGAAGATAGTCTTCAAATTAGAGAAGGAAGCCATCCCGAGATGGAACAAATTCCTCCAGGGCTATTACGACAACTCGGGTATAACCTCGGACAGTTTTGACCAGGCCGTCTCCATCGGCTCTGCCGGACGGCCCGAGCTCACGGAGTCAATGGAGGAAAAAGGCATAAGGCTCCTGACATCGGTACGCCCCTCGACCTTCTACTCGGGCTTCAACATGCTCGACGACGTGGTGGGCGGCTACTCTCCTGAAAAACAAAAGCTCAGGCAGGCGATATCCATCGCGCTGGAGTATGAAGAGTTCATCGAGATATTCAGCAACGGCAGGGGTTTGTCCGCCAACTCTCCCCTTCCGCCCGGCATCTTCGGGTACAAGGAAGGCCGCGAAGGCATAAACCCGTATGTCTACGACTGGGACGAAAAAAGGAACAGGCCCGTCAGGAAGTCCATCGAGTATGCCCGTAAGCTCATGGCCGAGGCAGGCTACCCCGGAGGCCGTGACAAGACAGGCAGGCCGCTTGTCATAACCTTCGACAACCCCTGGACAGGGGCCGATTCGACCCCCATGATAAACTGGTACATAAAGAAGTTCGCCCTTCTGGGCATACAGCTCGAAAACAGGACGACAGACTACAACCGCTTTCAGGAGAAGATGTTCAGCGGCAACTTCCAGTTCTTCTCATGGGGTTGGAACGCCGACTACCCTGACCCGGAAAACTTTTTCTTTCTGCTGGCTGGCTCAAACGGCAAAGTGAAGTTCCAGGGCGAGAACGCGGCCAACTACTCGAACGCGGAGTTCGACCGTCTTTTCAAGGAAATGGAAAACATGGAAAACGGCCCGGCACGCCAGAAGGTGATTGACGAGATGGTCGCCATAGCACGGCAGGACGCCCCTTGGGTATGGGGCTATCACCCCGTGGCCTTCACGCTGGCCCACGGCTGGATAGAGAACCTGAAGCCAAACTCGATGGCTAACAACACGATGAAGTACATGAGGCTTGCCACCTCTGAGAGGCAGGCCAGAAGGGATGAATGGAACAGGCCGAACTACTGGCCAATCGCGGCAGTCGTTGTAATAATCATAATAGGCAGCCTGCCGGCCATAATTACCATGAGGAAAAAAAGAGGGCTGGGGAAAAAATAGTGATGACCAGCATCATCACAGCCACGATTCACTAAGATTAGATTTGCTGAAAACTGTTTGTCATTCTGAGCGCAGCGAAGAATCTCGTCTTTCAAATTCCACAAGTACGAGATTCTTCCTCGCCTTCGGCTCCTCAGAATGACAAATTTACTTTTTCACACATGTCAAAGTATTTAACCGAGAGAATAGATGCTAACTTACATCATACGCCGCCTCCTGTACGCCATACCGATAATAATCGGCGTCAATGTCCTTACGGCCGTGCTCTTTTTCTATGTGAACACGCCCGAGGACATGGCGAGGAAAATTTTAGGCGAGAAGAATGTCACGCCCGCAGCCATAGAGAACTGGAAGCAGGACCACGGGTACAACCTGCCGACCTTCGTAAACACGAAAGAAGAAGGCGTCCAGAAGATTACCCAGACCATCTTCTTCCAGAAGTCGGTGCCGCTCCTTTGGCTGGACTTCGGCAAGTCCGACAGGAATAACATCGACATCAGCCGCGAGATACGCACGAGGATGTGGGCGAGCCTTGCCATAAGCCTTCCCATGATCGTGGCCGGGCTCATCATCATCAATCTCTTCCTGGCGATGATGCTCGCCTATTACAGGGCGACCTACATAGATATCTGGGGCCTTGTGCTCGCCGTGGTGCTCATGTCGGTATCGACCCTCTTTTATATTATAGGCGGCCAGTTCATACTTGGAAAGCTGTTGAAGCTCTTTCCGATATCAGGGTATGACACGGGCCTCGACTCGTTTAAGTTCCTTGTCCTGCCGGTCGTAATCGGCATTGCCGCTTCCATTGGCTCTGGAGTGCGCTTCTACAGGACAGTCTTTCTTGAAGAGATAAACAAGGACTATGTCAGGACGGCCCGGGCAAAGGGCCTGACCGAAGGCAAGGTGCTATTCAAGCACGCCATGAAGAACGCCATGATACCGGTATTGACGAACGTCGTGGTCTCGATACCGTTCCTGTTCTACGGGAGCCTCATACTGGAGACCTTCTTCGCCATACCGGGCCTCGGCAACTTCACCATAGACGCGATACAGTCGCAGGACTTCGCCATAGTGCGCTCAATGGTCTACCTGGGCTCAATACTCTACATAGCGGGGCTCATTTTGACAGACATAAGCTACACTCTCGTTGACCCGAGGGTGCGTTTTGAATAAGAGAGAACAATGCCCGTAATTTTAGCGACAGACCTCATAGTCTACTTCCTCGTGGCGGCGATCGCCTGGTTCGCCTTTGCCGCGCGCGGCGAAGGCACGATAGCCACGGCG
>JACPGA010000004.1 GCA_016182705.1 Deltaproteobacteria bacterium | reverse complement strand
GCCCGATGTCATCATTGGCTATGTTCTTGTAAATCCCGCCGCGGAGCTGGAGGAAGTTGAAGACGTTGCCCTCGATACCCGCGCTGATTATCCGTGAGGTGCTGGTGCCTGACACGGTCGTCTCATTTTCGGTCAAGTCTATGTCAGCGGCCAGTATGAGCGAGCCGAACGGCCTGTAGGCAACGCCTGCCCTCACCTGCGGCTCTTCTTTTATGCTGTCCTCGCCGCCCGGCGCAAGGGGCAGCATGTCAAATGACGGGGAGTTGACGTTTCTGGCAACTACGCCGAACCTCAGCTTGTCGCCGAACCTGTAGAGCGCGCCGAGGTCGATACCGAAGTTGTTGCTGTCGGCGTAAGTGTCGGTTGCCGTATTGAGCGCGTCACCGAAGTCGGTGTTGAACACCGGCACTTCCGTGTTATAGACGCGGGCCTTCATGAACTTGATGTTGCCGCCGACGGCAAAGTCGTCTGTTATCTTCCTTCCATAGGTAAGCGGAACTTCAGAGACGGCTATACCCCTGAAAAGGAGCTTTGATTCGTTCTGGTCGATTGTGCCGCCGGTGCCGCCGCCATCAGTTGCCGCCGCGTCAACCACTGTGGCGACATTCTGCACCTGCGTGACCACATCGGATGAAGCAGGCACATCGGCAGGCGGCAGGGCCGCGATGCCGTTCTCGACGATATTTATGAAGTCGGTCGCCTGTCCGGCAGTCCAACCGAGGCCGCTCAGAAAGGTCTCGAGCTGGGTTCTCTCGGGAGCGCTGAAGTATCCCGTTGTCGTGGTACACGCGCCCGGGGCGCAGCCGTAAGTCGTCTCGTCAGTTACCTCGGCTATGGTAAATGTCGAGGTCCCGTCATTGGTCGGCCCTATGTTCACAAGGTCAAGATCGCCCTTGGCGGAAATATCCGCGAACGCGTACCCGCCCAGGCCGAAGTGCCCGAACTGCGTCCTCAAACCGCCGTTCACGGTAACCGTGAGCGCGCGGTCCGGGTTGTCGTCGAAGGTCTTAAGCTGGCTGACCATCTCAAGGAAGTCAGGCATCTCGGCGATGGTGACGTCTCCGGCTGTGAACTGGTTGAAATCTATCTGGGAGATGATATCTACCTGCTCTCCGAGGTCTTCGTGCACCTGCGCGCCGAAGCCAGCGTCAAGAACGGCGCTCCAGGCCCTTCTGCCGTACTCCCCGCCTGTGCTGTCCTTGAAAAAACCGAAAGCGGCCGGGTTCCAGTAGCTCGCGGTAGCGTCATTGGCGACAGCCACGCCCGCTCCTCCCATGCCTAACGCTCTGGGCCCGACTATCGTCCACTCCCGGGCTTCCGAGGAGGACGCGACCGCGAAAGTGGTTGAAAACAGAATTGAAGCCAGAAGAAGTCTTTTCAGCATCTTTTAAATCCTCACCTTATAATTTTTGTTTTAACGGGGCATTTCCTTGATAAGGACGCTCATTACGTCTTTTGCCATATCGTCCAGGCCGGGCTTTATTATGGTGTAATCCTCGGTTACCTCGTGGTTCGCCTTCCAGACGAGCTGGCCGTTAGCGGCGTTGACGAGCTTCACACCCAGGCCGACCCTCGCGACCTTGTTGCCCTCAGACCTGCCATAACCCCATGAAGTTACATAGGTCAGGAAAAGCGCCTCGGTATTGACCGTGGTCTTTATCCTGGAGACGGCTTCCGTATCGGCCACGCCTATGGTATTGAGCTTCTGGATGAACGAAGAAACATCGTTTGCCAGTTCGGCAGACCCGGCGACCTGTGTCTTTACGCTCGTGCTGTCAACAACGTTCTCGAAGTAGCCGGTCTTTAAGAGGCTGCTCGATATGACCTGTTCGATGATGTCGCGGCTTGATTCGTACTCGCCCACCGTAGCCGGCATGACGGCAATCGTCTTGGGGTGAAAATCCTTTGCCTCAGGGTTGACCTGGCTGAAGTTCACGCCGGCGCAGCCGCTCAAGACCACAGCGAACAAAAAAAGCACTACCTTTTTCATCAAAAACCTCCCGTTGCTTGATAATGTCCAAGACCCAGCCATACATATCGGCAGATGCGGCCATTTTTTTAGCCTTGAAATCAACTTTTTTGTAAGGCGCGGCAAGATAATTTTTTATTGAGTATGCTTTTCCAAAAAACTATAATGTTATTCATGGAATTCAACGACGCGTACGCCAGGATAGGCGCTCTCAGGACAAACCTGGAGCGGGTCATAAGGGGGAAAAGGGAGGTAATAGACCTCGCCATATCGGCCCTTCTGGCCAGAGGCCATCTCCTAATAGAAGACGTTCCGGGCGTGGGCAAGACGACTCTTGCCCACGGGCTGGCCAGGTCGATTAACTGCTCATTCCAGAGGATACAGTTCACCAGCGACCTCCTGCCCTCGGACGTCATCGGGGTGACCGTCTATAACCAGGCCGGACATTCCTTCGAGTTCAGGCCCGGGCCGGTCTTCGCGAACATCGTCCTTGCCGACGAGATAAACAGGGCGACCCCGAAGACCCAGAGCGCGCTGTTAGAAGCCATGAACGACAGGCAAGTATCAGTAGACAAGGAAACACACCGCCTGCCGAGCCCTTTCATGCTCCTTGCAACCCAGAACCCCTTGGAATTTTCAGGCACGTTCCCATTGCCGGAATCCCAGCTCGACAGGTTTACCATGTGCCTCAAGATGGGCTACCCTGATGAAAAAGACGAGCGGCTTATTATCAAGTCGCTCAACTCCCCTCACGTGATGGAATCTCTTACCCCGGTACTTACGACCGCTGATATCGAATCCCTTCAGGAGCTCACGGAAAAGGTCAGGGTCGATGAAGACCTGGTCGGTTATATACTGGCCATATCGAACGCGACCCGCTCGCACAGGGCCATAAGGCTCGGCGTGAGCCCCAGGGCGACCATGACCATTTACAGGGCGGCACAGGCGTTCGCCCTGACGTCAGGCAGGGATTACTGCATACCTGACGACATAAAGTATCTTTGCGCTCCGGTCTTCGCGCACAGGATAGTCGCGGCATCCAGGGGCATCGACCATGGGATGGAAGCGGCAGAGGGCATACTGGATGAAGTCCTCTCCAGCATAGAAGTCCCGGTCTAAAAAAGGGCAAAAGCGTGAACGGAAAAAAACGCTCCCGCCTCAAGTTCCCAAGGTCCCTTTCAATCACAAGGGAGGGGAAGTGGTACATAGGCGTCCTCCTCATTATCGGGGTCGCGGCTGTAAACACAGGCAACAACCTTCTTTACCTGGTGGTCGCGACCCTTCTTTCCCTCATCATCATCTCAGGAATTATGTCTGAATCGACACTGAGGGGAATCAAGGCGCGAAGACACCTGCCGCCTCTCCTGTTCAAAGGAACGACCTCAAGGGTCATCCTCAAGATAAGCAACAGTAAAAAGCGCTTCCCCTCCTATTCCTTCAATGTCACGGAACTCGACGGCTCAACAGGTGCGTATGTACTGAAGCTCGGCCCCGGCGAGACGTCGAACGTATCCGCCGAATACACGTTCCATAAGCGAGGCATCCACAGGTTTTCCGGCCTCAAGGTCTCGACAAGGTTTCCGTTCGGCCTTTTCACAAAGGGAAAAGAAGAACCGCTGGATGAAGAAGCGCTCGTACTGCCTTCCATCGAGCGGTGGCAGTTTTCTCAGTCAGGCAGCCAGCCGCTGTCAGCTGGCGCGAGGACGACGAGTGGAAAGGGCGAGAGCGGCGGTCTTTATGGCCTGCGCGAGTACACGCTGGTTGACGACGCGCGCCGCATACACTGGAAATCGGCCGCGCGCTCTGAAAGGCTTCTTCTGAAAGAGTTCGAGAAGGAATCGGACGAAAAAGTCATCGTGGTCTTTGAAAACACTGGCCCGGCTGGCGAGTCATTCGAAGACCTTGTCGATGAGGCGGCAGGCATGATCAACGCATATATGGAGAAAGGCTTTTCCGTAGGATTAAGGACAGCCTCTTCCGAGATACCTCCCGCGCCGGGCCGCGAACAATTCATCATGCTGCTCCGCGAACTGGCCCTCATAAGCCCTGTGCCAGGGCAAACCAGCCCTTGCGTCAAAGTGGTCGGCCTGTGACCGGACATATCCTTGC
>JACPGA010000003.1 GCA_016182705.1 Deltaproteobacteria bacterium | reverse complement strand
TAACGCGAGTTTGACCTTCGCCATGTACAACCTTGCCTTCAACTCGTGAGGTTCGAGCGCAATGGCCCTGCCAAGCGCCTCTGCCGCAGCCGTGTTGTCGCCTGACTTGTAATAAGCGATGCCGAGATTGAGCCAGGCCGAGGAATAACTCTCGTCCTGCTCGAGCACTTCTTTGTATTGGCGTATCGCTTCCGGCAGCTGGTCAGCCCGGGCGTATCTTACCGCGAGGTTGAGCCTGGCCTGTTTGTGCTCCGGGCTTATTTCAATGACTTTTTTGTAAGCTTTTATCGACTCCGCCTCATTGCCGATCCTTGCGTACGCGACTCCGAGGTTGAACCACGCGTTCTGAAAAGATGGCGAATGCTCCACGGCGGCCTTGAACGCCTGTATCGCGTCTTCCTCCCTTTTCTGGCGGAGGTGGACAAGCCCGAGGTTGTACCAGGCCTCGTGATAATCCTGCCTTGTCTTGAGGGCGTCCTGGTAAGCCTGGATGGCCCTGGGAAGGTCATTCATCGCGCTGTAAGCGCGCCCCATGTTCATATGGGCTTCAGGGTAGGCGCCGCCGCTGAGGCTCACGGCCTTCTGAAACTCTTCCATGGCAGCCTTGAAATTCTTTTCACCTAAAGCCGCCCTGCCGAGGTAAAAACGGCTCTTCGCGTCATCAGGGTCTTTTTTCACGGCCAGCTCGAACTGCTCCCTGGCTTCTGACCAGCGCCTTTCTGAAAGCAGCAGCGCTCCCAGCCTGTGCCTTGCCTCCAGGAGCTCGGGGTTGAATTTTACCGCGTTGGAGTAGGATGTTATCGCCTGCCTTACCCTTCCACGCGAGCTCTGGAAAGCCGCCATGCTGAAATATATCGGCGCGTAGTTTGGCTTGAGCCGCAAGGCCTTCTCAAACCCTTCGATGGCCCGCTCGTACCCTTCCGTCGTGTCAGGCTCCATCTCCGCGAGCTTGAGCCTCGCGGGTATGTTGTCAGGCTGAGCCCTTATGGCCTGTTCAAAGGCCTCCCTGGCAAGCTCATGCTTCCCTGCGCCAAGCTTCATGTAGGCCGCCCCCATCTTGTAAAGGGCGTTCGCCTTTCTGGGGCCTCCAGTCGAGTCAGCCGCAGCCCTGAACGCGGCGGCCGCGCCGTAAACGTCCTTCATCCTCAGCAGTACGACGCCCAGGTTGTAGTTAGCCTCGTAATGATGGGAGTTGACGCTGAGCGCCGCGCGATAATCCCTTACTGCTTCATCCTGCCTGCCGAGGCTTGAAAGTATTACAGCGCGCTCGAAGTACGCGCCTGCCCCGGCGCCTCCGGCCTTGATCAGGCGGTCATAAGCATCAAGGGCCAGCTCCAGCTTGCCGCTTTTATAGTAAGCCGCGGCCTCAGCCTCTATCCCGGAGGCGTTGGAGCCTGCCGCAGAGGCCATTGGAGCGCTGGAACGGGTTTGGGCGACGGCAAGAGCTTTAAGCGGCCCAGCCGCTGGCTGGTCAACGCCGCCACCAGAGGCCGCGACTACCCTCAATTCATCGTCAGGGTCTTCCTCTAATATTACGGCCGTAGTCCCGGCGGAGCTTTCTATCTCAACGACGACTACCTTTTCCGCGTCCATCTTGACCTTTATCTCCACGAAGAAGACCGCGAGGAACAGGAGGGCCATCACGATGGTGGCTGGTATGAAGCTTTCCCTCAGGATCTGTACCTTTTTCATGTTCTCAGGCATCAGGACCGCCTTCCCGCAGAAGCGCAGCCCTCAGGCCCCTCATGTTCGCGTTCTGTATCTGAAGACCGGGACGCACGTTTATCTCCAGGACCACGACCCCGTCCTCGGTAAGCGCGATATCGACCCCGAGATATTTTAAAGGCACGGCGCGGGCTATGGCGCGGCTCGCGTCAATGACCTTATCCCAGTGCGGTATCTTGAGACCGAGTACCTGGTCCCCGGTGTCAGGGTGGACTGACACTGGATTATCCGCGTGGATGGCGTGCGTGGTCATGCCGCTTTCTATGTCTATGCCCACGCCTATGGCGCCCTGGTGCAGGTTGGCCTTGCCGTTCGAGGCCTTCGTCGGTATCCGCGTCATCGACATCACAGGCTCTTCCATGCAGAGTATCACCCGTATGTCCGCCAGCCCCAGCGGGCTCAAAGCGCTCATCCAGGAGTTCTGGACGACTCGCTCCTCTATTACGGCCTGGTCGTTAAGGTCGAAGGAGTAGACGCCGAATATGATGTCAGAGATGTGTTTCTTGAAGTCAAAAACCGAGTATCGCTTTCCGCTTATGCCTGTCCAGTCCTGCCCTTTCCTTTCCGCCACGACTATGATGCCGTCTCCCCCGCTGCCCTGCGCCGGTTTTATGACAAAGTCCCGGTATTGAGAAAGGTCGTTTTCCAGGCTGCCAAGCTCGTAAAACGAGCCGTACACCTTGTAAGTCTCCGGCACAGGCACCCCGGCCTTCCTCAAGATGTCCTTTGTCAGAAGCTTGTGGTCAGCCAGCCTGAAATGCTTCCTGTCGTTGTGGACGTATATATAGTGGAGGTTCCGCTCGTTCATGCCGAGCACCCTGGCGGAGTTCTCCCTGGCGGAAATCCAGTTCGAGATCATGCTGAAAGGGTTTTTCATGCGCCCTGCCTGAAGATGAGCTTGCGGAACCTTATGAACTCCATCAAGCGTATGCCTATCCATTTGCCGAGCCACATGTTAAGCGCCACTACGACCAGCAGAAGTTCCGGGAAGGCAAGGAACATGCTCTGCAGGAAGAGCGAGTCCATGACTGTGTAGCAGGCCGCTATAACCACGACTGTCGCCGCCGTTATCTTCGCTGCCTTTCCTATGCCCTGCTCGGTTTCCATGATGGCGAAGCGCTCCGCGGTTATTCCAGTGACAGTTATCGGGAGCATGAAGACGACCACGAGGGTAAGCATGATGGCCATCTTCGGCGAATGGAGCAGATGCATCCAGTCGAGCATCTTCCTTGCCAGCGCGGAGACCACTATCACTAGCACGAAGCCGATGATGCCCCATATGAGCCCTGTCTCCCTGGCGGCAGCGGCGATGAGCGCCGGAAGGAACGTGCCGAAGGTCTCAAGGCCTATGACGTTCCTGAAAACGACCGTTACAAGGGCGCCGATCGGTATCATGAGCATTATCTTCACAAGGTTCTGAGAGACGCCTATCCTCTCGAAGACCGAATAGATGTTGAAGATATTGAGGACCGATGAGCCCATGGCCTCCTGCGCTTCGCGCTTGGGCACGAGCCTTTTCGTTATCTTGAAGAAGTATTTGAAGTTGACGTTGGTGGTATGCTTGAAGAGCGATTGGTCGCCGTAATAAAGCGTAAGATAGTTCGACGGCAGCTCGGCGAAATGGTTATTGAGGGCATCGAATGGCACCCAGTGGCCGTTGATAAACGCTTCGGCCCACTGGTGGCCTACCCTCTTGCTGCCCTGCTCCAATATGAGACCGCCCACGAGGCGGGCAGGCACGTTCAGTTTGCGCAGCATCGCCACCATGGCCCTGCTCTTCCCGTTGCAGCTTGCCTCACCGAGCCTGAGGGCAGTCACCGCGTCCGTATAGCCGGAAAAATTCCGGCTCTCCATTTTGTTCTGGAGAAAGCCGTGAACGGCGGTAAGCGCGGCAAGGAGCGGCACATTCCTGTCCGGGAGTATGGTGTTGAGGGTATCTTCTATTATCGGGTCGTTTAACTGTATGCCCTGCTCTTCCCTCAAATACTCGGCCATGCTGGCGTCCGAAACGGAAGGGATGGGCAGGTCAGGAGGTATGATGAATTTCAAGTGGTCAGCCTGCACTGAGAAGCTATAGCGGATATTATGCTCTCCGCTTACTGCGTCGGCGTTCCAGGAGGCCTGGCGGTTCTCGATGCCAGACTGAAGAGCGAAGGTAAAGGGGCCTGACGAGTTTTCCTCTTCGGTTATTATCTGGCGGTTGTCAGACTTTGGAAGGTAGGTGGAGACGCTGACGTCATCGCCATGGCCGTGGACCTGCATGCTGAGCTCGACCCTGTAGCTCACCGCGGGCATGAGGCCGGCTATCGCGTAGTCCAGCGCGGTCAGCTTGTACGCCATTATGCCGAGAGGAAGTATCAGGGTCAGGGCGAAAATCGCCAGGAAAACCCTGTGCCTGTTGAAGTGGACTTTCATCTATGCGCCTCAGCGTATTACCAAAAAACAGGGATTTTGCCACTTACAGGAAATTGAACACAGGCCGGAAGACCGGCCTGTTTCTTACCTTGATTTACTTCTCATACCGTCAGTTCATCTTATGATGTTAAAAAATAACGCAACCAGCCAGCATATTAATCAGAAAATGTTTACCCAGACCGTGACATGAATCACAAGTCATGAAATAAAAAAAGGCGGGCATAAAGCCCGCCCGCCTGGACAGTGATTGCCTGACCGGTCCTACTCTTTGACCATCTCGGCGTTGGCGACAAACATGCCGCCTATCTCGATACCGTCGTTCTGGGCCGCTTTTGGTATCAGAAGGATGCTTGAAAGGACGCTGTCCATATATTTTATCGGAGAGCAGCTTAATACCAGCCAGTGCTCAGTGAGCTTTTCCGTGGTCTTGGTGCCTGTCAGAACATCGGCGGCCCTTGCAAGCGCGTCGACCTCCCTGGAACCGCTGAGGCCTTCCACGACGGAAGCGATAAAAACATTCGTGCCGTCCCCGGCGTCAAAACCCTTGGGCTGGCCGACCTGAATCTTGATTTTCATTCCCGCTCCTTTTCCCCTGTTTTCTATCCTATTATAATATAATACGGGGCTTCAGGTGGCAAATGAAATCAAGCGGTCAGCTGATGGCCTGCATGGCCTTTTGCACCTTTCCGAGATAACCCGCCCCGCTTACAGGAAGGTTCCCGCGGTAATACAGTGCTATTCCCTCCTCGAACCCGCGGCCCCTGATATTTTCCGCGAGGATGTGCGCGCCGGCTCTTATGTTGTTATCTATATCAAAAAGAGTCCCCTTGATGCCCAGCTCGCCCTTCCAGAACGGCATCACCTGCATGAGGCCCTGGGCCCCTTTCGGGCTTACGGCAAAGACCCTGCCGCTCGATTCGACCATGATGATAGCCACCAGGAGCCGGGGCGGCAAGTCGTACTGGCTGCTGTATCTCACGATGGCCCGCCCTATCTCGTTCACCTCAAAGCTTGTAAGGGAAGGGTTTATTGCCGCGACCATGCCCCCCCAGTAACGCCTTGCCTCAAGGCTTTTTTCTATCTCACGCCTGCCCAGCTCAACGATGTCCTCTCCTGAAACAACGCTCATCACCGTGTTCTTTATCTTCGTAAAGCTGCGCCCTGACCCCGGCAGAACGAATAAGGCGGCAAGCAGAATGAGCAGCAGGGCGGCTCCCTTTTGTAATCGCCCCTGGACGGCTGCTGAGTCTATGAAGCTCGGACGGCGCGCTTTCTCCATAGGCGTTCATCTCCAGGTGATCTGTTTTTTTATCCGGCTTCATACCTCTCCTCTCGCGGACGCGGTTCCGGCTCTGGCTTCGATTTTGTTCAACTC
>JACPGA010000167.1 GCA_016182705.1 Deltaproteobacteria bacterium | reverse complement strand
CCATTCAACGACGGCAAGGCGGGCCTCCGGATAGTGCAGATGCTGGAAGCCTGCGACAGCACGCTCAAGAACAACGGGAGAATGGTATATCTATGAACTACGCGGCCAGGCTCAGGCACAAGCCGGAAGAAGAAGAGAACTTCAACAGGATCGCCCCTGACGTAAAGATGGGCATTGAAGTAAAGCTCAGCTCATTCATAAACCTCTACGGCTGCTCGATAGGCGACAAAACGAAAATCGGGGCCTTCGTTGAGATACAGAAAAACGCGAGCGTAGGGACGAACTGCAAGGTTTCCAGCCATTCCTTCATCTGCGAAGGCGTGACCATAGAGGACAACGTCTTCATAGGCCACGGGGTCACCTTCATAAACGACACTTACCCGAGGGCCACGAACGGCGGCGGCGGCCTCCAGACCGAGAGCGACTGGAAGGTGGAAAAGACAATCGTCAGAAAAGGCGCGTCCATCGGCTCAGGCGCGACCATCATGAGCAACGTCGTCATCGGTGAGAACTCCATCGTGGGCGCCGGGAGCATGGTAATCCGCGATGTACCAGCTAACAGCATAGTAGCCGGGAACCCGGCAAGATTATTGAGGAGCATGGAAAATGAATAAGACAGCTTCGAGTACACAAGTGCCCGGCATTCCCTTTGTCGACCTCGTCTCCCCTCACCTTGAACTTGAAGACGAACTCGTCGAGCTCTACAGGCGCTCTCTCAGGGAAGCAGCCTTTATAGGCGGGCCACTGGTGGAAGGGTTCGAAAAGGACTTCGCGCATTTTTGCGGCGCGTCCCATTGCGCCGGAGTCTCAAGCGGCACCGACGCCCTGAGATTTGCACTCATAGCCTCAGGCGTGAAGCCCGGGGATACCGTGGTGACTGTCTCGAACACGTTCATAGCGACCGTCGAGGCGATAACCCAGGCAGGGGCAACACCGTCCTTTATCGATATCGACGAGTCAACCTTCAATATGGACCCTGAGTTTCTGGAAGAATACCTCGAGGCAAGATGCGATAACGGCTCAGATGGAAGGCCTGTTGACAGAAGGACCAAGAGCCCTGTCACGGCGGTAATACCGGTACACCTGTACGGCCAGGCCTGTCAGATGGACAGGATAATGGAGATAGCCGCCCGCCATGGGCTCAAGGTCATAGAAGACGCGTGCCAGGCGCACGGCGCCGAATATTATTCTGAAAAAGACAAAGCCTGGAAAAGGGCCGGTTCAATGGGTCACGCGGCCGCTTTCAGCTTTTACCCCGGCAAGAACCTCGGGGCCTGCGGAGAAGGCGGCGCAGTCACGACAACGGACGCCGCCATAGACTCATGCTCGAAGATGCTCCGTGACCATGGGCAGACCAGAAAATATTACCATGCCATCGAAGGATATAACGGAAGGCTGGACGCGATACAGGCAGGCATACTCGGCGTGAAGCTCAAAAGGCTGGATGCCTGGAACACGATGAGGCGCGAGAGAGCCAAAACTTACAGTGAACTGTTCGCGGACAGCGAAAAAGTGATCGTCCCGTCAGAGCCTTCCTGGTCAAATGCGGTATGGCACCTTTACGTCGTGCGCGTAAAGCACAGGGACGCTCTCCAGAAGCATCTCGCTGAAAACGGCGTAGGAACCGGCCTTCACTACCCTGTGCCGCTGCACCTGCAGAAGGCCTGCGAAAGGTTCGGCTACACAAGGGGCGAGCTCCCTGTGACAGAGAGGCTTTCAGAAGAGATACTTTCCCTTCCAATGTACCCGGGCTTGAACGCAGACCAGCAGGAGCGGGTCGCCGAGCTTGTCGCCGGCGGTCTCTGAGCAAGTCCTTGTCACTAAACTTCCTGACACATATCCTTGAGACAAAGGGTTTCGTGCACTCCATCGAGCGTTCAGCCCAGGTCTTCTACCGCTATTCTTTTGGCAGAAAGAGATTCTCCGAAATGATGAACTGCCTCGAACGAAAAGCCGGAACCGACGGCATACGGGTCACTTTCTGCATAACAGCGAGCCTCCTGGAAAGCCATCTGCCGTTTCTGGAACTGTTCCATGGACTCGGCCATGAGTTCGCGGCTCACGGCTACTTCCATACGAATATGAAAAAGAAGAGCCTTGACGAGCAGCACAGGATTTTATCATTGAGCTACAGCGCCTTTGAAAAGCTCAAAATGCAGGTCTATGGCTTCAGGTGCCCTTACCTGAGCTACAACGAGAACACCATTACCGCGCTGAAGGAAAGCCCGTTCATGTGGACAAGCAACAACGTCGTGTTCTGGGACGGCTTCAAAGCCGGGGACACGAGGTCCAGGGAACATTTCAGAAAACTCGGACTCCTTTACAGCACTACTTCATCGGAGAATTGCATATCCGTTCCAGCGCGCATAGGCAAGCTCATCGACATACCTATTACCGCCCCGGATGACGAAATGCTGCTGGAGAGGTGCCGGATAAAGGACAAAGCCGAGATCGCCCGGATATGGAAAGGCGTTTTTTCCAGGATCTATTCGAAAGGTGAACTCTTTCACCTCCTTTTCCATCCAGAGAGGTTCAAACTGATTGAAGAGCCTTTGCGCGAACCCGTCCAGGAAGCAAGATGCCAGAGCTCTCCTGTCTGGTTCCCTACCCTGAACGAACTGACAGTATGGTGGGAAAGGCGAGCCCTGGCGAAATGGGATGTCCAGGAAAAAAACGGCTCTCTTTTGATACGGTTTAACGGCCCGCAGGAGGCGACCCTTCTGATGAAGTCAGACTCAGGCGCGAGAAGCGGCCATATCTGCGGTCTTTACAGCGGCGCGCCGTCAAGGCAGGCCGGGCAGTGGCGGATAATCGAGACTGACGACGGCTGGAAGCACGTCGTGGAGCTTTCGAGAAGATGCTCTCCGGATGTAGAGCGTTTTCTGAAAGAGGAAGGCTTCATAACCTCGCGGGTCGAGTACCCTCACAGGAACGCCCTGTACATAGACGGCTTCGAGAGCTTTGACGACAGCGAAAAACGCATGCTCCTGGACATAGTCGATAATTCCAACTTCCCGCTCCTGAGGTTCTGGAGATGGCCGCACGGAGCGCAGTCGGCTTTTTCCATCTCTTCCGACGTGGACTCTATCGATCTGCCCGACTTTTTCAGAAGGTTCATCAACTTCTGAGCGCAATGGGCCCATATACCTTTAGCGCTGGCGCTCTGGAAGTGATTGGCGAAGAGAACTGGCTGTCATTCATCTCCGCCAGGCGATCGACAATATACCACCATCCGCGCTGGCACAGGGCAATCGAGCTGACCTACGGCATAAAGCCGGTCTATGTGGTAATGACAGACGAAACCGGCGCGATGAAGGCCGCTGTCCCCGGCGCTGTCGTGGGTGGTTTGCCGGGCTCGAAGAGATTCGTATCGTTTCCATTTTCTGACGTATGCGGCCCAGTGGCAGACGACCCACATGAGTTCGGCATTATAGCCGGCGCGCTATCTTCCCCGGATGCCTTGTCCGGGAAAACATGGTCGCAATCCGAATTAAGGACGGAAAACGGCCCGGCCCCTGAGCGGTATTCGGAATATCGCGGTTACCGCGGCCACATCCTCAAGCTCGGGCGGCCTATTGATGATATCTTCGAATCTTTTCACAAGGACTGCGTACAAAGAAAGATAAAAAAAGCGTTCAGGGCCGGGCTCGAAGTTTT
>JACPGA010000169.1 GCA_016182705.1 Deltaproteobacteria bacterium | reverse complement strand
ATGTGAGCGTACATCTTTTCAACCTCTTCCTTCGGGGCGGCCTTGATGGCGTGCGCCTTGGGCGTCTGAGCGGTAAACAGGTGATGGCAGACCGTGAAGACAGCGTGCGAGAGGTTTATGGACGGATAATCTTCGGATGTCGGTATCTCGACCAGGATGTCGCATGGAGGTATCTCTTCGTTCAAAAGCCCCTTGTCTTCCCTGCCGAACAGGACGGCGACCCTGTTCGAGGCCGCAAGCCTCAATATCACCGGGACCGCCTCATCGAGCGTCAGGACCGGGCACCTGTTCCTGCCTACTCTCCTTGTCATGGCGACTATTGTTGAAGGCTCGCCGATGTAAGATTCAAGCGTGGGGAAGACCCTGGCCCTGGCGAGCACGTCGTCGGCCTTGCACGCCATGGAATAGGACTCGTTGTTTTTGTAATCGCACGGGTTTATAAGGACAAGGTCGGTGAAATCAGTGTTCCTCATGGCCCGGGCCACGCTGCCCACGTTCCCCGAGCTTTGCGGCTCTACAAGAACGATAGAAATATTCGAATTGGACGGCGGCTTTGGTGACCTCTGCTTCGGCCTGTTGCTTCGGCCCATTGTAAATACCCTTTCAATGAAAAAAATAGCCGCGGCCTCTAAAGCTCGCGGCTATGAAAGAGTATATCAAAATAAGAGGGGTCTTTGAAGGCGGATAATCGGCAGATGCCGGGAGACTTTCATGGGGGAAACTCCATATGGAAAGTCTCCCCATGAAGTTTCATCAGCGCCCCTTTACGCTATCAGGTCGACAGGAGCCGCGCCAGGTGAAGAAGCTGGAGGCATAAAGCCGTCAAAAGGCGCTCCTTCGGCCACGGCGAGATAAGAGCTTGCTTCTATCGTGGTCTTTGAGAAAGAAAGATATGTCGAGGTGAAATCGGCCTTTCTCAACGCCTTGAAGAAATCCGGCACGCTTAACGCCGGGGTCGCAGTCTCGCCGTCTTCTTCCAGTTCGCTGATATGATCCTCTTCGCCTGTCTCGCCTGAAGTCTCCTCGTCCCTGTCAATGGCAAGAAGGCCGGAGCCGTCCTGAACGCCGGTTTCTTCCTCAGAGGAAATATTGAATTTGAAGCTCATGGAGAAAAGCTCGCTTGACGAGCCCGCGTAATTCACTGTCATGGGGCTCTGTCCATCCCCGGATACGGAAGATGAAAACCCGGACATCGAGGCCTTTGTCATATTGAGTTCCAGCGTGAAGCCGACCTCTTCGCCGTCAGCGGTCTTTATGGTGCCTGACGCGCTGAAACTGAGCTGTTCTACAGAGGCGGTAAAACCGGCGGTTGTGCCTGACAAAGCCGGCGCGCCTTCAGTTTGCGAGGCAGCCGGAGCTCCTGCCCTGACGGCGTCAGTGATATTTATCTCGTGGCCTGCGAAGGCCCCGTGAACAAGCCTTCCAAGGAACCCTGCGTTATCAAGCCCGGCCGGTATGTCAAACTGCCGTCCCCTGGCCTCTGAGGATTTTTTGTGCATGGACTCGAATCTTGCCCTGGCTTCGTCCGATATGGCCACGCTGTCCGGCCTTTTACCATGGTGGACGGCCTTTTCGTCGTGATGATGTCCGTGGTCCCTGCGCTCCTTTACGGAGTCGAGCCCTTCTTTTTTACCGTGCCCCTCCACGTGGTGCCTGGAGGCCTGCTGTATGTGGTTATCTTCTATTCGCATGCGCCGCTCCTTTGAGTTATCTATCGGCGCGTCTCAGAAAGACTTTAATTATACTGCCAATAAAATGAATTCAGGGGAGGCGACTTCTCGCCTCCCCTGAAAGCCCTGCGGGGATCGGGGGCGGGGTATGTGGATAAACGATGCGGAACAAATCTTTTCAAAGCTGCGGCCTCAGGCCGCCAATTCGTAATCTTCACTTTCAGCCATCATTCTCAGTTTCGCCAGCGCCTTTGCCTCTATCTGACGGACGCGCTCCCTTGTGATGCCGAACTCGCGTCCTACCGATTCAAGCGTCCTGGGATCTGAGCCGTCAAGGCCGAAGCGCTCTGTGATGACGAGCCTCTCGTTATCGTCGAGAGATTCGAGCCACAATCTTATCCGCGCGGCCCTGTCGGAGCTGTCCACGCCTCCCATCGGGGGCGGAAAAGTCTCGTCCTCGAGCCTGTCCAGTAGCGGCTGGTCAGAATCCTCGTTTACGGACGATTCCAGTGAATAACTCTTCCTGCTTATGGAGGTCAGCTTTTTCACGTACCTTCCGGAAAGTCCGGTCTTGTCGGCCAGCTCCCCATTGGAAGGCTCGCGACTGTACTCCATGGTAAGCTCCCTTTCAGCCCTCGACACCTTCGCAAGGTCCGTGGTGATGTGGATAGGGAGCCTTATGGTATTCGCCTGGTTGGCTATCGCCCTGTCTATCGATTGCCTTATCCAGTAGGTCGCATAGGTGGAAAACTTGCACCCCTTGGAAGCCCTGAACTTCTCCACGGACTTTATGAGGCCGATATTGCCTTCCTCTATAAGGTCCTGGAGCGGCAGGCCCCTGTTCAGATACCTTTTGGCTATGTTCACGACGAGGCGGAGGTTGGCCTCTATCATCTTTCTTCTGGCCTCTTCGTCCCCTCTGGCTATCTTCCTTGCCAGGGCTTTTTCCTCGGCTCCGGTAAGGAGGCTTACCTTTCTTATGCTCTTGAAGTAAGCGTTTATCGAGTCTGTATCCAGACCTCTTTCGGGCTCCTCGCCCTCTATGGGCGCGCCTCGCCCGCGTCCGGCAAACGATATTATTTTGTTGTTCTTCGCGTCTTTCATGGCCTCTCCATTAGCAAGGCCGCCTTCCCAAGCGCGCGCTATTCGCAGGTTTCCGGGGCGTTCTCAGCCTTGGCGAACCCCTTGGAACTTCCACACTCCGGGCACTTTTTAGGCTTGCACCTCGACTCTTTTGAGTGCCCGCATTCGCTGCATTTCCAGTCTGCCATCGCCCGCCTCCTTAAAAATGCGCCTGGGCGTAGTTTTCCAGGCCTTTCTGGTCGGGCTTCATGCCCTTTTCGCCCTGTTTCCAGTTGGCCGGGCAGACCTCGCCGTATTTCTCGTTAAACTGTATCGCGTCAAGCACTCTCAAAACCTCGTCGACGTTCCTTCCCAGCGGCAGGTCGTTGATCGTTATATGGCGTATCTTGCCGAGCTTATCTATTATGAACAGGCCGCGAAGAGCTATGCCCGGCTTTTCCACGAGCACGCCGTAATGCCTGCTTATGGACTTGTCGAGGTCGGAGACGAGCGGATAAGTTATCTCGCCTATGCCGCCCTTCTTTCTCGGCGTGTTCCTCCAGGCAAGATGGGAAAACTGGCTGTCAACGGATACGCCGAGCACCCGGGCGTTTCTCAGCTCGAACTCCTCCATCCTGTCGCTCATGGAGATTATCTCGGTAGGGCATACAAATGTAAAATCAAGCGGATAGAAAAAGAGCACGACGTACTTGCCCTTGTAATCCGAGAGCTTCACTTCTTTTATAGAGCCATCCTCCATGACCGCGGTTGCCTTGAAGTCAGGCGCTTCGTTCTGCACAGTGGCGAATTCAGCCATTTTTCCTGTTCCTCCTTGATTGTGTGTTTATTTTTCAGCTCGTCTTTGCGCGGCAGCTTGAGCAGATGCCGTAAAAATCAATATGGTTGCCGGTTACGGCGAACTCCCTTGTAACTTCCTCGGGGAGTCCAAGCGACTCTGAGTAATCGAAGAAAACATCACCTATCTTGCCGCAGCCGGTGCACATGATGTGGTGGTGAGCGGACGGGTTAGGGTCGAAATGCTTCCTTTCCGGGTCTATGGTTATCTCAAGAAGCTCCCCTCTGTCGCGAAGGGCCTGGACAGTATTATACACAGTGGCAAAAGACACCGTCGGGTACTTCTTTTTAATCTCGGTATAGATGTCATCGGCCGTAGGGTGGTTCGTGTTGCCCTCGAGGAACTTAAGTATGGCTATCCTCTGGGGCGTGAGCTTGAACCCTTTTCCTCTGTATTTTCTGACTATCCTTTCCATCCAGAAACACCTCTTTGTTCCAAATGATTACTATCTTGGAATAATTCTATTATAGTATATAAAAAATATTTGTCAAGCGATTGCCTGTGTTTTTGCAACCCGATGATTTATTAAGGTTTTGCAGCAGGCAAGCCTTGTTCTTAACGGCTTTTGCCAGCTTCATTTAACTTGTTTTCCAGAAATTGCACGCCAGGGATGCTCATAAATATCATCACTGACGAAAGCAGGGCCAGTATGATGAAATCAATGTACATGGCGCTGAGGAAAAAAAGGAAGAACGCCGATATCAGCACGGCTTCAGCCAGCGCCATGCCGATAACAGGCGTCATGAGGAGGTACCTTAAAAGGCCGTCAGGGTCCTTCAGACGGCTCCCGAGGCTGACAGGTGAATAACGTTTTCTGGAAAGGATACGGAAAGCTATGAATGAGGCGATGGAGATCGCGTAGAAGACGGCCCTTAATATGTTCTCGTTGAAATCCGGAATAAAGCCTCGGAAATATATGTAAACGAACTTCGTCAGGGCCACCACGCCCCCGTATACGAGGATGAACGAGCCAGCGAAAATAGCCATCATGATGCATGTACGCCTGAGACTTACATATATTTCCCTGTTCATCCGGCCTCCGTTGATTTCCGTCATGTTCACGGCCCGCATGCCCGTGCGATACTCAAGCACTGGCCCCGGGGCCGCTTTTGGTATAAAATCTTTCAGCTATTAACCTTAAACAAAACCAGTGACCAAATCAAGGAGGTTTTGATGCTCTTTCTTACGATGCACATCGTGCACCTGGTGGCTGTCATCCTCTGGATAGGCGGGCTTGCCTTCGTAACCGGCATTGTTCTGCCGATGGCCATAAAGACACCGGACGCGCTCCAGAAGGTCCTGACCTTCCAGCGGGTCGAGCACAGGTTCGCCCCTCTGGCCAAGTGGTACAACATCATAACAGGGATCTCGGGCTTTGCCATGGTCTGGCTGATGGGCTGGCAGGGACTCTATTTCACGAGGGAAGGTCTGGCGCTCACATTCATGACGGCCATCTGGTTATTCTGGTTCGTGATGCTCGTGGGGCTCGAGCCGATAGTCATACGCAAGATGCTCGACAAGATGGCCCGTGAAGGCGACAAGATGGACATAGACGGGATATTCAGAAAGGTTAAAAAGCTGCACTGGTTCATGGTCGCCATATCTCTGGCCGCAGCCGCCGCAGGCGCGATCGTCGCTCATGGAGGGTCTTTGTATTAACCTCAGCAGCCTTTAAAGGATATACCTTCGAGGGCAAGCAGCTTTTCCTTCACCCCGGCTCCGCCGGAGT
>JACPGA010000168.1 GCA_016182705.1 Deltaproteobacteria bacterium | reverse complement strand
CTGGCCTCCCAGGACGGTGCCGTACATCTCAAAAGACATCGTATTGTCATCCTGGAGCCTGCACACGGAACGCCATTCCATGGGGCCGCTCACCGGGTCGTCGTACCGGCTCTTCTGCGTGAAGCTCTTGCCGTCGGCTTCGATAGGGCCTTCAAAGTACCAGACGGCGGTGCTCGTCGAATCCATCCAGGTCGACACGAACTTTCTGGTATGGTTGTCGTACCCTGTGAACCCGATGCCGGTGAATGGAGTTCCCATCATCTCACCGGTGCACTCCTGCTGCAGGTAGCGACCGCCCAGTACCATCCTCTGTTCGCAGACGCCTGACGATTCCTCCGGTGGTTTGCCGGGCTCCCACCATGACCTTGTCAGGGTGTTCCAGGTTCCCGCCATCCTCGACAGCAGCTTATGCGCCTCTCCCGGGGTTCCCAGTTTTTTGTAAACTTCCATCTCGGCTTCTATATCTCTTTTTTCTTCGCGTTTTCTTTCGGTTGCCATCGCATGCCTCCTTGCGATTCACCAGCGGCCCGGTGAGGCCCCGGTGAACGGTTTGCCTGTTTGCGGGGATTTTCTCAGGCATTGGAAAGGTATTCGGCGAGCCTGTCCAGGGTCTCTGCCCAGCCCTGCCTTGCGCCCGAACTCTCCGCAATCGATTCGGACACGCTCTGGCGCACGGTAAGCCCTGTCCTGCCGTCAAGGTCGTCAAAGGTCACGGTAATAGTCGTCTCAACTGGCCAGTCGGCGCTCATCCCATAGTCAACCGGCTGGACCGTGCCGCCTTTCTCGTCAGAGAAGACATCGGTCAAGACGAGCCGTTCCGGCTCGGCTATCTCGCGGTAGACGCTCTTACCCCAATAGTCCCGGCCCTCTGGAGAGCGCATGCAGTAGTGAACCACCCCGCCGACGCGCAAGTCGATTCTGCAGAAAGGCAGTGTAAAGCCCTTGGGGCCAAACCACCGCGCCATCTGCCGCTGGTCGGTCCAGGCCTTGAAGACGGCTTCACGAGGGGCGTCGATGACGCGCGTCAGCACAAGCTCCTGGCCGGAAGGCTCAGGGCCTTTTCTCGCCGCCGTATCCCTTGCCATACAAACACCTCCTGTCAAACACTGAAAATGATTGTCAGTTTCACCATATTTTGAGTATAGACCCGGGGCAAGGGACGGTCAAGGAAAGTAGGGTTGGCGAGAAAGCGGCTCATTGACAAACAGGGCGCACGGCATAGACTAAGATTTATACGCCTTTTCAGAATCAGCCCTGCTACAGCCTTCCAACTCGCCCGCGTTTTTTCAATTGGGGCGAAAAACACGAGATACAGGGAACTAACGCGAAGTTCAGAAAAAGAAAACAGGGAGGTCTAACTTATGGGTTTTAATCCATTTAAAGAAAAAGGCATGCCCATAGAAAAGCAATTCAGGAACTGGTCGGACCTGAACAGCAAGCCGTTCAACAAGGATGAAGTGCATCCCTACACCCGATGCCGTGGAATACTGATGAACGGTATCGAGACTGAGGCCGCCATCTTTCTTCACCAGTGCGCGCGCCACACTAAAGACATTGAAGTGAAGCGGAATATAGCGATGAGCCGCAGGGTAGAACAACAGCAGCAGAAGGCCGTTAACTGGTGCATTCCGGGAAACCAGTCCGTGCTGGAGACGACTATCGGGTACGAGCAGGTGGCGGTGGACCTTACTGCCTGGATGTGCCGGAACGAGCCGGACCCGTATGTGAAACAGGTCTTCGACTTCGGCCTGCTTGAGGATTTCGACCACCTTTACCGCTACGCGAATCTGCTCGAGATGAAGCAGGGCATAAAAGCTGAAAAACTGGTCGGCAAGTACACCGAGATAATGCCGGGGCGTCCGACAATCGAAGAGCACCGCCATCCGTTTGACGACATCCGCAACCAGGGCAACAGAAAGAAAATGGACCCGCAGACTCTCATGAACGTGCTTACGCTGTTAGCCGGAGAACAGCAGACCATGAACTTCTACATGAACGTAGGAAACATCCTTGAAGATTCCATCGGGCGGGGGCTTTATCTCGAAATCGGACAGATAGAAGAACAGCATGTCACGCAGTATGAATCACTGCTCGACCCGACAGCCTCATGGTATGAAATGCTCGTCATGCACGAGTACAACGAGTGCTATCTCTACCACGGCTTCATGGAGCAGGAGGTCGACCCGGCGGCAAAGAAAATCTGGGATCTGCACCTGAGCATGGAACTTGAACACTTCAGGATAGCGTGCGACATGCTCCAGAAATACGACAAGAAGGACGCTGAGGAGCTGCTGCCAAATACCTTCCCGAAGGCGATAACATTCGAGTCCAACGTCGATTACGTTCGCGACGTGCTCAGAGATCAAGTCGAGCTCACGGCGCAGGAGACGCAGTTCGTGCCGAAACAGGAGCTGAAGAAGGATTCGCGCTACATGAAGGTCCAGAGCATACTGAACACCGGCACCGTTCCGAGCGAACAGGTGATAAAGGAGCACGTAAAGAAACTGGGGACAGATTACCGATACCTGCTCAAGGGCGAGCACCCGGTCGAAAGGCTGAGGGAAGCGGCGTAGAGGGGATTGAGTTGTAGAGTAGTCGGAAAATTAAAGGGGGTCACGCGAAGCGTGGCCCCCTGTTTTTTAGAGATGATTGGTGCGCACAGCGCACCCTACGAGGCTAACCTATGACGGCTCCGGGGAATACGTAAAACTGATGGACTTACGACAAGCTTCATCATTAGGTTATTTTTTAAAGAATATTCTTCTAATTAGTCCCAATCCCGCCAGACCGCTGCCGATAAGTAGTAATGTTGAGGGTTCGGGAACGGATGCAACGGGAACGTCTCGGACAGCCCATCCATAGTAGTACTGG
>JACPGA010000164.1 GCA_016182705.1 Deltaproteobacteria bacterium | reverse complement strand
CCAGGGTCCTGAAACCGGGCGGGCTTCTGGTGCTGGCGGTGCCCAATATGGCGAGCCTGCAGTCGCGCATGGCGGGCAATGGGTGGTTTCACCTTGACCCGCCTTTTCACCTGTATCATTACTCGGCTGAAAACATTAAAAAGCTGCTTGAGAAGAACGGGTTCGAGGTCTTGAGCGTCCGCCACTTCTCCTTCGAATACAATCCATACGGGTTTATCCAGAGCATCTATAATAAAATGGGTTTGAAGACGAACCTCCTTTATGATTTTCTGAGGTCAAGGGCCCCGAAGAACATAGCCACAAAGGCTGCCATGGCCTTTACATTCGCTTCATTGCCATTTGTCGCGGCCCTTTCAGTGGGCCTTTCATTGACCGAGTCGGCTTTGAGGGCGGGCGGCACCATAGAAGTATACGCGAGGAAAAAGACGGAGATCTCATGACGACATTGAAAGATATCGAGATAATAAAAACCACGAAGAGCAGGCTCGACCCGGCTCTCCTTGAAAACCCGGGGTTCGGCACTCTTTTTTCAGACCATATGTTCTCTATGGATTACGCTGACGGAAAATGGGGCGCGCCCCGGATAGTCCCTTTCGGCAAGCTTGAGGTCTCGCCGGCCCTAACCGTGCTCCATTACGGGCAGGCCATTTTCGAAGGGCTCAAGGCGTTTCGCACCAAAGGCGGGCGCATAAACATCTTCAGGCCGGAGAAGTACCATGAACGGATGCTGAGGTCGTGCTCAAGGCTCTGCATACCAGCTGTTGATTACGGAGTTTTTCTTTCCGGACTTGTAAACCTCGTAAAAACCGACTCCGCCTGGGTTCCATCCAAAAGGGGTCAGTCCCTGTACATAAGGCCGTTCATATTCGCCGCTGACGAGTACCTTAGCGTGAAGGTCTCTGACACCTACAAGTTCCTCATAATCACTTCCCCTGTGGGGGCCTATTATAAAGAAGGCATAAACCCGGTGAGGCTCACGACACCGGGCGAGTACGTGCGCGCTGTTCGCGGCGGGCTTGGCTCTGCCAAGACCCCGGCCAACTACGCGGCCAGCCTCCTTCCTGCGGAAGAGGCGAAGAAAAAGGGCTTCACGCAGGTCTTATGGTTAGATGCCGTGGAAAAGAAGTACGTCGAAGAGGTAGGCACCATGAACATGTTCTTCCTCCTCGGCGACGAGCTCGCGACGCCTTCGCTTGAGGGCTCTGTCCTTCCGGGCGTCACGCGCGATTCAGTAATACACATCGCGAAAGACTGGGGCATGAAGGTCACTGAAAGAAAAATATCAATAGATGAGGTCTTCGCCGCCTCCAGGAGCGGCCAGCTTAAAGAGGCCTTCGGCACAGGCACAGCCGCAGTCATCTCGCCCGTGGGCGAGATATGCCACAATAACGATTGCCTCACTATCAATAACGGGCAGACAGGGCCGTTATCCAAAAAACTATACGATTACATAACCGCCGTGCAGTATGGCGACGAGCCTGACAAGTATGGCTGGGTGCACACTGTCGCAGGATAGCTTAAAGGGAGCCTCTCAAAATTGCTCTAATATCTAATTTTTAGAGGCACCCAAAAATGGCGCCTTAAAAGGGACGAAATGAAAATAACGCAAGATGTTGTAAAAGAGCACGGCCTCAACCCTGAGGAGTACCAGAGGATAGTAAGCTCGCTCGGCAGGGAGCCGAACCTTTTGGAACTCGGCATATTCTCTGTCATGTGGAGCGAGCACTGCTCGTATAAATCTTCCAGAAAGCACCTCAAGGGCTTTCCCACAAAAGGCGAGTTCGTGCTCCAGGGCCCCGGAGAGAACGCCGGTATAGTAGACATAGGCGACGGGCTTGCCGTAGCCTTTAAAATGGAAAGCCACAACCACCCGTCATTCATCGAACCATACCAGGGCGCGGCAACAGGCGTCGGCGGCATACTGCGCGACATATTCACCATGGGCGCCAGGCCGGTTGCCTCCCTCAACTCTCTGCGCTTTGGCGCGCCTGAGCACCCGAAGACGAAATTCCTCCTTGAAGGCGTTGTCTCAGGCATAGCCGGTTATGGCAACTGCATTGGCGTGCCGACCGTCGGCGGCGAAGTCTACTTCAACTCTTCATACAACGGCAACAACCTCGTGAACGTCATGACAGCCGGGGTCGTCAAGAAAGACAGGATATTCAGGGGCAAGGCCTCCGGCACCGGAAACCCGGTCATATACGCTGGTAGCAAGACCGGCAGGGACGGTATACACGGCGCGACCATGGCCTCTGATGTTTTCGGCGAGGGCGGGGAAGAGAGAAGGCCGACAGTGCAGGTCGGAGACCCGTTCGCTGAAAAGCTCCTGCTGGAAGCCTGCCTTGAACTTTTCAAGACAGACTACGTCGTTGGCATACAGGACATGGGCGCGGCAGGGCTCACTTCTTCGAGCGTCGAGATGGCCTCGAGGGGAAATGTCGGCATCGAGCTCGACATGGACAGCGTTCCCAGGCGAGAAGAGGGCATGACCCCTTACGAGCTGATGCTGTCGGAATCGCAGGAGCGTATGCTCATGGTAGTGCGCGCGGGCACCGAAGACGCCGTAATGGAGATATACAGGAAATGGGACCTCGACGCCGAGGTGATAGGCCGCGTGACCGAAGGCAATTCCATAAAGCTCATTGAGAATGGCAAGGTCGTGGCAGACATACCCGTGCCTCTACTTACGGATGTACGACAGTCCTTCCAAAAGGCCCGAGAGCCAGGACGAGCTGAACCGGCTTGATACCACCAAACTTCCCGAGCCAGCCGATTATAACAAGACACTTATAAAGCTCATGAGTTCCATGAACCTGGCGAGCAGGGAATGGATATACCGCCAGTACGACCACATGGTCAGGACCGATACGGTCGTGTGCCCCGGGTCTGACGCGGCCGTCGTCAGAATAAAGGGCACGAAAAAGGGCCTGGCTTTGACAGCCGACTGCAACTCCAGATACTGCTACCTCGACCCGAGGACAGGCGCCAAAATTGCCGTGGCCGAGGCCGCGAGAAACCTCGTTGTAAGCGGCGCGAAGCCCATGGCTTTGACCGACTGCCTGAACTTCGGCAACCCGGAAAGGCCCGAAGTAATGTGGCAGCTCATAGAGGCCATAGAGGGAATAAAAGAGGCTTGCGCTGCCCTCGGCGTGCCGGTTGTAAGCGGAAACGTGAGCCTGTATAACGAGACTTCCGGTACTGCGGTCTACCCGACGCCTACGATCGGCATGGTAGGCCTCATTGAGGATCTGTCGAACCACACGAGGCAGTGGTTCCTTGAAGAGGGCGACCTGGTTGCCCTTTTAGGTGAGAGCGCGCCGTCCCTCGGCGGGAGCGAATACTTAAGCCTTGTCCACAATATGGAAAAAGGCCTTCCGCCTGCCATAGACCTCACGAAGGAGAAGGCCGTGCAGGAAGCTTGTTTAAAGGCCGTGAGAGCTGGTATAATACTCTCGGCCCATGATGTCTCCGAGGGCGGGCTGGCAGTGGCCCTTGCGGAAGCCTGCATGAACCCGGACGGCCCCATAGGGGCAGACATCGAGATAGACCCGAAGAGCCTCAGGCTGGACGACCTGTTGTTCGGCGAGGCCCAGTCGAGGATAGTCGTAAGTTTGAAGTCCGGCGAGCTTGAGGCCTTGAAGGCTGTAGCTAAAGAGGCCGGAGCTCCGGTTGCCGTCATAGGCAAAGTGGGCGGCAATACGCTCAGGATAAACAGCCTCATCGCTCTTCCGGTGGACAGGATAACGGACGAGTGGAAAAAGGCGCTCGAAAGCTACATCCGCTCCTGATAGTAATTCAGTCATTGCGAGGAGCGATTCAGCGACGACAATTTTTGCAGGACAGCAAAAATTGAACTTCGAGTATAAGCGAGAAGGCCCGAAGGGTCGAGCCCCAGGGAAGGGGCGAGATAAGCAATCTCTGAATATAGAT
>JACPGA010000001.1:9420-10899 GCA_016182705.1 Deltaproteobacteria bacterium | reverse complement strand
TACCCCGAGCACGTGCCCATGGCTGTACCAGCCCTTCAGGTCTATCTCCCTTGTCAAAGCCGAGATTTTCCTGACAGCGTTTCTCGCGCTTTCTGCTTTTCCGCCGTGCGGCAGGCTTTCGAGGTCTACGAGTACAAGGACGAAAGGCCTGCCTGAGCGTTCCGCGCGCCGCCTCTCAAGATAGACCATCTCATGGAAATAGTCCTCCACGTAGAGCCCTGTTTCGCACTCCTTTAGAAAATCAGTGCACTTGAAATGAAAGACGCTGCGTCCTATGTATCTGCCTGTATTTTTCAGGAAGCTTTTCATTTTCCATGTCCTGGATGGGCTACCGCCGTTGATGCGCGGTTCGCACCTTTGTAAAAGCAAAATAACCGTCTGAACGCCGAAGCAATGCCGCAGCGGTCCATCTTTTTCAGAAATCAAAAAGCCTGAAACTTTTCTTCTGCCCTGCTCAGCAGTGCGAGATCATGCTTCTGTCTATGACGAGCCTTACGTTGATTGCCTTGAGCAGAAGACATACGCGTTCCATGCCGCTCATCTCTTTTTCAAAAACAGCCGTGAATCCCTCAAAAGGCCCGCCTTTGATGATCACGTTCTGGCCCTGGGTAAAGGGCCTTCGTATGGTCACAAATCCGTTCTCTATTCTTTCGATGATCGCGTTGACTACATTGTCAGGTATCTCCGCCGGGCCTTCTTCGCTCCGCAAGACCCATTTGACGCCTCTTGTGTATCTGATGAGGTGGTAGTCTGTAAATTTTTCGAACTTCGCGAAAACATAGCTCGGAAAGAGAGGGGAGACACACTCGACGATCTTGCCCCTTGAGTATTTTCTCTCTTTCACCTTCGGGTTCAATACGGTAAAGCCCGCCCCGCCGAGCTTGCTTTCCACGGTGTCCTCACATTTCGGCTTCGTGTATATCAAAAACCAGTTTTTCATCGTATTCCTTTCGCCTTTTTGAAAAAAGAATTCTATCGCGCCGCAAAGGCGTCCTTTTCACGCTGCCGCGCATCCGCGCTTCAGGCTTGAAGGAATATTGAGTTGAACAGGCTCAGCGCCTTTCTTGCGTGGAAAGTGCGCAAAGGGATCAGTTCCATAGCTGAGCCAGGCTCCCGCGGCTTCAGAACGGGGTCCATGTGGGTTGGTTTAAGGCGGCTTTTCATGCCGCTGAAAATGCGTCAGTAGTAGTATTTTTTCATGTGATTGTCATCAGCTCCGTTAAGAATGACCCCTGAGATGTTCCTGTTGGGAAGGGAGTTAATTGCCTTGCGCACAAGGTCCTTGGGCGTCGCTCCCGCCTTGACCACCAGAAGCAGTCCGTCCACCATCCTGGAAAGTATGTTCATGTCCACGAGAGGCAGGATAGGTGGCGAGTCGACGATGACATAATCGAAATCGCTCTTCGCGCGCTCCAGCACGTTCTTCATGCCCTGTGAGTCGATCAGCATCGAAGAGTTCTTGACGCTTGTGCGGGCCGG
>JACPGA010000001.1:0-9393 GCA_016182705.1 Deltaproteobacteria bacterium | reverse complement strand
AAGAAGGTACAGCCGAGTATCCTCGAACCTGTTTATCGCGGACCTTATGTCAGCTTCCCCGTTTATCACATCCACAAGTCCGTTGAGCCTGCCCATGCTGAGATAGCTCGAGGATATCGAGGGGCTCCTGAAGTCGCTCTCGATGAGCAGCACTTTTTTTCCGAATTCATTCGCCATGAGCCACGCCAGGTTCAGGGAAGTTACTGTCTTGCCCTCTCCTTTAATAGCGCTGGTGACGGCGAAGGACTTCATTGATTTTTTCATGCTCAGCTGTTCGAGCCTGGTGTAAAGTATCCTGTACCTCTCGCAGATCATTGTGTCCTTTCCGTTCATGATCGCGAGCTGTTTTTTGAAGCTGATCCTGTCCCTGAACGCTCCTGCCTCGTTGTACTCGTCAAAGACATCCCTGGCGGCCGGGTTGGGCGCGCTGGCGCGGTCGGCCGTGGTTGCCATGGAAAGTTTGCCTATATACTCGTCGTACGATTTTCTCTTCATCGGGTCTGTGAGGATCTGCCTGATGTCTTCGAGCTGCTTGAGCTTTTCGGCCCTCTCCTCAGCCGAGTACAAAGAGTACAGGGCCATTGAGTCGCCGTCGTAGAGCGATTTCGATTTCCTGTACGCTTGTTCGATTTCGCCGGGAGGAGCCGTAGCCTTTACGTCCAGGATCTCGTAATAGGTTTTTTCTTTTTTCTGCTCCATGGGTTCCTTTTTAAAATTGTATGGTTACAGGTTGGTTTTTGTTTGCCCTGTTCATCAGCTTCCCGAGACATGCTTCCAGAGACCTTGCCGCCGCGGAGGCGCTGTAGTGCATCACCAATGGTCTTCTTGTCCTTATTGACTCGCTCACGCAATCTTCGTAGCCAACCGAACCGAGGTAGCCTATGTCCATTCCGAAGTAATCTGCGCAGGCCCTCTGTATGGACGGCCCCATCCGCGCGTCCTCTTCCCTTTTAGTCTGGTTCATTATCATTGAAATGCTCGTGGCCGAGAGGTCTTCCCTGAGCATCCTGCCCTGGTCGAAGTCCAGCATCGACAGCTGCTCCATTATGTCGGAGACTGTCTTGACTCTCTGGGACCATTTGTCGCTGAATATCTTCTGGAGCATGCTGTTCAGTACGCCGTCCTCCTGGGAGTCGGCGATGCTTTTTATTTGTCTCAGGTACAGGCATTTGAGGAACCTGTAATTATTCTCTATAGTGGTCGGCTCAGGAGTAGATAGTATTATGCCTTCGTTGCCCATGAGGAACATGTCAAGGAGGTTCGACGAGGTGCCTGGGCCGATATCAAGCACAGCGTAATCGTACTCGACTTTTTTCAGGGCCTCCCTGAGCCTCATTATATGCGCGTTTTTGACGTCGGCCACGTCAAGTGAGTCTTTCGCGCCGCTTACAAGGTCGAGATTAGGGAAGGGGGTCTTCGATATCAGCGACCCTATATCAGAGATCTCGTCTTTGAGGAAGCTCGAAAGGGCGCCTTTACCTCCGTCTATTCCAAGGAACGTATGCAGGTTCGCGGCCCCGAGGTCAGCGTCTACAAGGAGGACTTTTTTCCCCTGTCTGGAGAGCGCGAGCGCGAGGTTCGAGGCCACCAGGCTTTTCCCGACGCCTCCCTTGCCTCCGCCGACTGACCATATCGAGGTCCCGTAAGGGCTGGTCGCCCGCACTGGGCGCGAGGCTATAGGCGCCGGGCCCAGCAGGGCATCGTCTTCTCTGTCCCAGAAAATCAGTTTTTTGAACCAGTTCAGGTTGAACACTTTCATTCCTTCCTTTTGCGATAAACGCGGTTTACGGTTTTGACGTTTGCTCTATCGGGAAAAGGGGTATGCTCGTAAGAACCGGTGAATCAATGACCCCATCGAAGTCCTCGGGTTTTCTGAACGCCGGATTCAGGAACTCGACAAGGAATACGAGAGCTACGCCAGCCGCGGCTCCACCCGCCACTCCAAGCGACATGACCAGGGGCTTGTTGGGCTGGTCAGGGCTCTGCGGAAGGTTTGCCGGGTCGATGACCCTGAACCTCGCGCCCTTCTGGCGCTTTTCAAGGTTTTCCGAAAGCCGCGCGCTCATCTTTTTCTCGAGCAGCGCCTGGTAGTTCTGAAGGGAGATGTCATAGTCCCTCTGAAGATCTGTAAGCTGCTGTTCGCTTGCGGGCGTAAGCTCGACCCTGTTCGCGTACTCTTCAAGCTGCTTTCTGATGCCTGATTCCCTCCGGCTCAAGGTTGTTATCTGCGACTTCACCGCCATAAGTTCCGCGTACGCCGGGTGCATGACTTTCGGAGGCGCGGAAGCTTCTTTGGTGGGCTCTTCAATTCCGGCTTCGCCCTGGAGCTGTCTTTCAAGGTCCTTAATGCGTTTTTTCATTATGATTACGTCCGGATAGCTCTCCTTGAAGACGGAAAGCATCTGTCCGAGCTCTGCGCGCGCGCTTTCCAGCTCTCCGGCCAGTGAGCTCTGTATCGCGGGAGTGACAGCCATCGGCGCGTTGTACTTCATCTGCTCTTCAAGGACCTGCTTTCTGTCCTCGTTTGTCTTGAGCGAGGCTGTCACGGTCTGGAGTTCGAGCTGGAGCCTGTCAAGTGTGCGCAGATTAGCGTCGAGCTGGCCTGGAAGGGTGCCCATGTGCGCCTGCTTGAAATCCTTGAGCCGCTGTTCCAGCTGTTCCAGTTCCTGCTGAGCCATATCGAGTTCGGAAGAAAGAAACTCGGAAGTGCCTTCGGCATACTGCTCGCGCGCCTTCAGGTTCTCTTCAATGAAAAGTGATGAAAGCGTGTTCGTGACCTGCATGGTGGTCTGCGGCTGCTCGCCGCTGTAGGTTATTGAAAAGGCGTTTCCTCCGGAGTCCGACTGTTTTTTCGAATTCTGCTCGCCTATGACCGTGAACTGGATATCGCTGCGCATCTGCTCGATTATCTCGTCAGGCGTGGGCGCTTCAGTTTCCGACCCGGTTATAAGGCTTTTGGCTTTTTCAATGAGCCCGGGGCCCGTCTGGCTGTAAAGGCCGAACTCCCTTATTATCTTTTCGAGCCTTGTCCTGCTGAGGATCTGCTGGCTGATGACGTTCAGCCTCTGGCTGAACGGCGTCTTGTCAGTGGGTATGACGTACTCTTCCGGTAGCTGCTGTTCTTCGACCAGGATGAGCGTCGTGGAACTGTATTTTTCCGGCAGCTCGAAGCTCACGACGAGCCCCGCGACCGTGCCTATGATGAGCGGGGCGATGAAAAGCCACTTCCTGTGTTTAAAGACGGCTAAATAGTCGAATACCGTTTTTCTGGATTCTTCCCTGGATTCTTCCATGGACTCAGAACCTCCACGCATCTGAGATTAGTGTTGCGTTTATGAATACCTTGTTCCTCTTGAGCCCGATGTCAAAAGTATCTTCCGGCCACTGCTGATAGTGGGAGAGGCCGGCGCCCAGGATAAGCCACTTGTTGGGCTGCCAGTTGCCTGAGACCTCGGCTATGACCGAGTTGACGCCGACTCTTCCGGACGGCTCGCTTCTGTTCCTGGCAAGGGCGGTGAAAAATGACGCTGAAATATCCCTTCTGACCGTGAAGTCCCAGATAAACGAAACCGAGTCCCTTATGCTTATCTCATCCGTAAGGCCCGTGGGCGTTGTCATGGCCCTCTCGTACATGAGCGTCATCAGCGAGTCTTTCAGGGCCTTTTCGATTGAGACGTTCCCTGTCAAAAAAACGTCGTTTCCGCCAGCGGTATAGTTCGCGTATTCAACCCCGCCGCCGAGTTCAAGGTTCATGCTCGATGAGACTGCCTCCTTGAACCCTACCTCGATCCCGTGCGATTTTATCTGGCTGCCCGAAGTGTCGAAATCATAGACAGAGTAGGAATAACTGGCGTTCGCTGTCCCTGTCTGGCTGTACCTGTGAGTCGCGCTTAGTGTCCCGGTATCTGTCCTGCTGTCCACGAGCTGAGGGTCGTCGAACTCCTGTATCCTGTCCTTCGCCGTGAGCGAGACGTCCGTGTTGGCGGACATCTGACGGCTCACGCTCGCGTAGGCCGTATTGGAAAGTATGTCGGTGCGCGTGACGAGAATGCCTTCTCCGATTGCCCTCAGGGAGTCCTGAAAATAATCAACCCTGTCGCCGATTCCGAATCGCCACTTCCGGGACAGTTCCGCGTCAAAGTTCAATCCGGCGCTGTGCGACAGTGTGTTGAGGTCCGTGTTGTCAGTATGGTAGTCCGCCGTAAGGCTGTAGAAACCGCGGACCCCGTAATGCATGCCCCTTCTTGTGAACGTTACGGCAGGGCTTACGGAGGCCACGAAGTCGCTGTTGCTGTTTTCATTCGCGTTCCTGAACCTGACGTTGGAGTCGTAGCGCGCGTCCATGGTCACTGTCGGGGTCACCGTGTTGTTGTCCCTGGCCTCAGAGAGGCCTGGCAACATCAGGAGGGCCGCGAGCGCCGCAGCGGTTTTTATGGAACGCTGTCTATTGTACAAAGACTGTGTCTCCGGGCTTCAGGATGAGGTTCTTGTCGCGCCTTGCGTCAGTGTCGATAATATCGTCGAAGCGGATTTCAATTTTCTCGGCCATGCTGTTGCCGTTCTCGCGCACCAGGACTATTTTTCTTGAGGCGAACGGGTTGAAACCGCCGGCGAGCGCTATCGCCTGGATGACAGACATCCTCCTGGTCATCGTATACGTGCCGGGGCTCATGACCTCTCCAAGGATGAAGATGCGGTAGCTGTTGACTTCCTGCACTATTACCGAAGTCACGACTGTTTCCTGGTATTCCTGCAGCGCCACGTTCAAAGCGTCCCTGAGCTGCTCTGGGGTCAAGCCTGCCGCTTTCAGCTCACCGACCAGGGGCAGGGATATCATCCCGTCGGGGCGGACCATCACGGTCTTCGACAGGTCCGGGTTTTTCCAGACCGATATCTCTATTACGTCCTCGATGCCTATGACATAATCCGGGTGCTGCGCCACCGCCTTCGCGGCCGCTTTTGTATCTTTCGTGGTTTTCGCAGCTTTTTCAGCTGCCCCTGCCGTGTGCAGATGTGCCGAAAACACGAAGAGCACGGCTGCTGCGATTGTTAAAATATTTCTTAGTACGGTTGATTTCATCCCTTGAATCCTCCTCGCGGCCCGTGTGGCCGCCTGTTTACAGGATCTCTATTCCTGCCGATATTATCGAGCCCGAGCCCTGTTTCGCCCAGACCATCCTCGCGGGCCGTTTGATCATCAGCTCGCTGATGGTGATGTCGATGACCGTGCCTTTATCAACATTCCTTCCGACGAATATTATCCCGGCGCCGCGCCCGGAAAAATCAGTTGTCTTTGCCCTGAGGACGGACCCCTTGATGGAAAAAGTAACGGGGCACACCTTGCGCTCCCTTTTCAAGCTCCGCCTGTCAGCAAGGAAGACTCCGCAATGGAGGCATCTGGCATTGCTGTCCAGAAGAGACATGAAAAACGCCTTTGAGCATTCCGGGCAGATCCTGAGGCTCATCAAATCCCCCGTATTGAAAAAAGTTATCCGGCCCTGTTAAATGATTTTCCAGATGACGCGTACAAGAAGAGGATAGCCGAGCATTGTGCCAATTCAATCCACCATTTGAATAAAAAGCGGTAGTATTTTGGCTAATACCGTCGGATACGGCTTTTGGGATGAAAGGAATGATACGGAGGTATTAATCCCGGCTGCGGGTATGCGGCGGCAGGAAAAAAACAGGCTTGCTTGTTAGCGGATTGTCTGGTTCAGCTCGAATATGGGAAGAAGCATGGCGAGCACGATGAAGCCCACTACGAGGCCCATCGCGAGTATGAGCACCGGCTCAAGGAGGCTCAGAGAGCGCTTTACGCCGTCCTCGAAAGCGGCGTCATATGATTCTGCGGTCTTCAGGAGCATCTCATCAAGGTTGCCGCTCCTTTCGCCGACGCTTATCATGTGGCAGACAAGCGGAGGGACCAGCGCGGATTTCTTGAGGCTTGTAGACAGTGAGCTGCCTTCGGTGCAGTCTTTCGCGGCTGTCTCAAGCACATTGTTAAAGACTTTGTTGTCGAGCGCCTCAGCGCATATCTCGAGAGCCTTGAGCATCTGCACGCCGCCTTTCAGCAGAGTGCCGAGCGTCCTTGTGAGGTTCGCCATGTGGAAGCTCAGCACGATAGGGCCGAACCAGGGGAGCTTCAGGAGCAGCCTGTCTTTGAGTTCCCTTGCGCGCTCGCTTCTGGAGCTGCGCCGTATGAACCAGAACGCCCCACCGGATAAGCCCAGAAGTGCTGGCCAGTACGAGCGGACGATGCCCGTTATCCACAGGAGCACAATGGTGATGAAAGGCAGGCGCGTGCCGGTGTCTTCGAATATGCGTGATATTTTCGGTATGACGAAAACGAACAGGAACCCGAGGACAGCCGCGCCTACTATGGTCATGAGCGCCGGGTAGGTGAGGGCGGCCCTTACCTCCGAGCGGATGCGGGCCCTCTTCTCAAGGTAATCGGCGAGCCTGGGAAGGACCTGGTCGAGCGAGCCGCTTGCCTCGGCCGCCTGCACGAGCCCTCTGAAAAGAGGCGAGAAGACCTCCGGGTTTTTTTCGAGCGCTTTTGAAAACGAGCTGCCGCCCAGGACGCTGTCTCTCGTTTCAAGGAGAATGGAGCGGAGCTTCGGGTTATCGGTATTGTCGGCGAGCACCTCGAGGGCTTCGGAGATGGATGTGCCGGAGGAGATGAGAGTAGCGAGCTGTCTTGCCGCCGACGCGAGAGCCGAGGGGCTTACGCGCTGGCTGAAAAGGGCATGTCCGCCTGCCTTGCCTGCTTCCTTGACCTCGGTCGGGTAAAGCCCGGTGTTCTTTAACGCCTGGGCTGCTTCCTTTGGACCCGCGGCTTCGATGCTGCCGGCCACCTGGCCTCCGCCCCGGTTATAAGCCTTGTAAATGAATGTAGGCATACGGCTTTTATTACTCCTCGTCCCTTGTTACCCTCAACACCTCTTCGAGGCTTGTTATTCCTTCTGCCGCTTTTTCCAGTCCGTCTTCCATCATCGTGCGCATGCCCTTGGAGACAGCGTGTCTCTTGAGCGTGTCCCCGTCCTGGTTCTTCAGGATCATGGGCCTCATCTCCTGGCCCGGCACAAGGAATTCGAATATCCCGCGCCTGCCGTAATAGCCGGTTGAAAAACACTTCTCGCACCCGGCGGCAGAGTAGAGCATCGATGGCTTTGTCTTGAAGAGCCTTGTCTCTTCAGTGGTCGGCTCGTAAGGCTTTTTGCAGGCAGGGCACAAGACCCTTATAAGCCTCTGAGCCAGCACTCCTGAAAGGGACGAGGCCACGAGGAACGGCTCTATGCCCATGTCAACGAGCCTGGTTATGGCGCTGGCCGTGTCATTCGTGTGCAGCGTGGAGAGCACGAGATGGCCTGTAAGGGAGGCCTGTATGGCTATCTCTGCCGTCTCAGAGTCCCTTATCTCCCCTATCATTATGACGTCCGGGTCCTGGCGGAGGATCGAGCGCAGCCCGTGCGCGAAAGTGAGCCCGATTTTCGGGTTCACGTGCACCTGTCCTATGCCCTTCAGCTGGTATTCGACAGGGTCTTCGACAGTTATTATGTTCCTGACCGTCGAGTTTATGCTGTTGATGGCGGAGTAGAGGGTCGTTGTCTTGCCTGAGCCGGTAGGCCCTGTCGCGAGGATTATCCCGCTGCTCCTGGTGAGGAGCCCTTCGAGGGCTTTTACCTGGGTAGGGGTAAGGCCGAGCATGTCCAGGCCTATTATGTCGGATTTGCGGTCGAGTATGCGAAGCACTATCCTTTCGCCGTACGAGGTGGGTATTACGGAAACCCTGATATACACGTCCTTGAGCACGCCGTCTATCCTGTACCTGACCTCTACTTCTTTTTCATAGGGCTCTATGTGTATATCGCTCGCCCTGTCCTTGACTGCCCTGAAAAGCAGCGAGTTCAGAAGCCTTATGATGGGAGCTTCGTCCGCGAGGTCAAGAAGGTCTTTCGGCTCTTCCCATTCGTTGGTTATGGACTGGATGCTCTCTCCGCTCATGCCGTCCATGACTTCCTGGGCAGACCCGGAGAGCCTGTCATAGAACCTGTTTATAGCGTCGAGTATCTGCTTTTCGCCGGCGAAGACCGGCTTAACCGGAAACCCTGTGAGCCTCTCGATCTCGCTGACCGTGAATATGCCTCGTGGGCCTGCCAGCGCCACCAGCAGATGACCTTCTTTCACCTTCAGGGGCATGACCATGTTCTTTTTGACATAACTCAGGCTGACCTTTTCCAGCATGGCCGGGTCGACGTACTCGTCTTTTATTTCCTTTATCCTGTGAATGCCGCCTTTCGGCATCAATTCGAAAAGTTCGCTGTCCATTACTGTTGCGGCTCCCTTCGCCTTCAGGGCAATCTTGAAGGCATTCCATTGCTTTGCTGCTTTGGCCCGTATCTGTTAAACTCGAGCTTCTTTCTTTCCCTGAGGTCTTCGAGGCCCTTGAAGTCCTCGACTATATAGGGCGTTATGAATACCAGAAGGTTGGTCTTCTGGTTCTGGTCCCTGCTTGATTTGAAGAGCCAGCCGATGAGCGGTATGTCGCCCAGGAGCGGGACCTTCGTTACATTGTTAGTGGTCCTGTTCTGGATGAGCCCGCCTATTACGACCGTCTGGTTGTTCTTGACGACCACGCTGGTCTGGGCCGACCTTTTTGTAGTTATGATGTCCGCGGCCCCGCCGGTCCTCGTGGGCGATATGGCGGATATCTCCTGATAGATGTCGAGCTTTACGAAATCCCCTTCGCTTATCTTCGGCTTTATCCTGAGCCTTATGCCGACGTCCCGCCGCTCTATCGATTGTATTACCGGCTGGCCTTCCGTCCCAGACTGACGCTCGAAGCTGGAAAGGAACGGGACGTTCTCGCCGACCATTATCTCCGCTTCGTGGTTGTCGCTCGTGAGTATGTGCGGCGTGGAGAGCACGTTCACGATGTCCTTGAACTCGGAAAGAGAGAAAAGGACGGCGAACCCCGGGGCCGTAAGGTTGAAGGTGGTGCCGTCGGCCCTTGTGATCGGCACTGTGAGGAGGTTGCCGAGTCCCCCTATGGTAAGCCCGGCAAGTCCGTTCAGGATGCCCTGTATCGCCGTCGAATCAATTGTGCCGACACCGGTTATGGCAACAGGGGCGTTGTCCTGTTCGGCCGCTACCCTGAACCTGGTGCCGAGCTCCAAAGCCTTGTCTACCGTGACCTCGGTTATCATGGCCTCGACAAAGACCTGTTTTGGCCGCCTGTCGAGCCTCTCGATGACCTGCACCAGGTTCTGGTAGTCAGCCGGGTCGGCCATGATTATCAGCGAGTTGGCGGCCTTGAACGGCGTTATGCTTATTTTCGCGCCTGTCAGCTCCTGCGCTATGGGTGTGACCGCGGCCCCTGCGCCGGCCTGTGCC
>JACPGA010000163.1 GCA_016182705.1 Deltaproteobacteria bacterium | reverse complement strand
TTATTCGCGCGGCTCGGCCTCAGGGGACAGGAGCGAGGCCTGTTTTCATACGCCTGCGCGCTACGAGGTGCTCATCAACGGCAGAAAGCTCGTGGGCAGCGCCCAGAGAAGGCTCAAGAGGGCCTTTATCCAGCACGGCTCCATTCTCATGGATACGGACGACGACCTTAACTACAGGGTCTTCGGAAAGACCATATCAGGCAAGATGGCGGGGGTCCGCGAGTTCAGTCAGGTAAGCGTTGACAGGTTAAAGGAATTGCTGGTTGAAAGGTTTGCCCAGGGCTTGGGCGTTTCATTCAAAGTCCGCGGGCTTAACGCCGAAGAGACGATGGCAAGCGAGGCCCTGGCACCCTCGTGTCTCATCCTGCCCGCCAGTGAAAAGACAACCTCGGAAGCTTGAACGGTTTGTTTTTACTAAGATTTTTAATAATGTTATAATGTCGGCAATTTGAACTTTATTTTACCCGGAAAATGCCGATAATCAGTCTTGGGGGACCATGGCTTTAAAGGAAAAACTCATAGACAAGGCCCAGAAGTTCATACAAAAGGGCTATCTGGAAAAGGCTGTCGTCGAGTACAGGGCCGCTGCTGACGTCGACCCCAAGGACATCTCCATCCGACTTCGCATAGGCGACCTTTATGTCAAGCTCGGGAAAAAAAGCGAGGCTGTAAAGGAGTACACGGAGGCTGCCAGGGCGAACGCGCAGAGGGGCTTTTATCTCAAGGCTATCGCCGTATACAAGCAGGTCCTGAAACTTGAAGAAAACCTCGACACGCACAACAAGCTTGCCGAGCTCTACCTGAAGCAAAGGCTCATAGCCGACGCCGTTGGCGAGTACAGCTATATAGTCCATTGGTACGAGAACCGGGGCAAGACCAGCGAAGTCCTGGAACTCCTTAAAAAGATGGTCGACATAGACCCCGAGAACGTCGGGGTCAGGTTGAAGCTCGCCGACCTCTATCAGAAACTCTCCTTTGCCAAGGACTCCCTTTTCGAGTATTCCATCATCTTTGAAAAACTCCTTTCGGCCGGAAAGCTCGACAAGGCCGAAAAAGTATACCTTTCCCTTTATAACGCGAACCCTTCCGAAGAGCGTGTCCTGTCGGGCCTTTCCGAGCTTTACAGGATCAAGGGCGACGATACCCAGCGCCTGAAGTTCTTGAAGGGCCTGTTCAATTATTACAGCGTCGCATCCATGGCCGAAGAGGCCAGAAGGGCCGCCCAGGATATAATCAGGATAAATCCTGATGACCCCCACGCTTCAAGGTTCCTGAAGAAGGATGAAAAAACAGCGCCTCAGGCCGCGCAGCACGCTGAAGAACCAGCGGCATTTTCCATCGCCGCGTCCATAGAGGTACCTGACGGCGTGGAACAGAACGCATCAGAAGAGCCTGTTGTCTCGTGGCCTGAAGAGGAAATAGAGATAACCATCGAAGGCTTCGAGGAAGCCGGAGCCGAAGCCGAAAGCGCTCCTTTGCCTGAATCGCTACCTGAAGTGTCAGAAGCTGCCCTTGAGGTAAGCGCTCCTGAAAATTCGGCAGCTGCCGGTGTCTCCCCTGAGCTTGCCGCTCAGGTATCGCATGCAGGGTCTGCCGATGAAATCGACATTGATATCGACGACCTCTTAAGGGGTGATCTGCCCCGGATGGGTGCGGATGAAACGCCTGTGGAGCCAGCCGAGTCTTCCGCAGAGGTCGCGGACGCTCAAGCCCCGGTAGGCGAATCCCCTGTAGAAGGGGCGGTTGAAATTCAGGAACCCACGCCTTCAGTATCAGAGGTTCAGGTAGAAGAGACTCCCGAAGAAACTGGCATTGAAGATGTTATCTCCGTGATCTCGGCAGAGCTGCAGGAAGACCTGTTGTCCGGCACTGAAAAGCCGATCTCTCTGGATGAGCCGCCGGTTGAAGTGCCTGTTGAAATGCCGGAGCCTGTTATAAACGCGCAAGAGAGCATGGAGGCCGTTGAGGCCGAGACCAGCGCGCAAGCGGCCGTGGATGATGAACAGCCACGGGAAGCCGCTGAAGATGCGTATCAAGGCGCGGCCGGGCCAGAGCAAATTGTTGAAATAGAATCAGAGGAGATAGAGCTTCTTGAGCTATAGAGCTTCTTGAGCTCGACTCACCCCCGCTCGAAGCGCCGCTGGACGCTGTCGAGATAATCGAAGCCGTTGAAGACATGGAAGCACGGTCCGTCCCTGATGAAGGAGCAGCTGTCGATTTGAAGGCGGAGCCGTTGCCGGAAGAGCCCGGTGCTGACGTTTCCGTCTCGGAGGTTTCAGGGGAAGAGGCCATTGCTCCTTCTCAAATCGAAGCCCGGCGCGCCGAGCCGGCAGCGGATATAATGGAAGAGGCTTTCCCCGAGACGCCGGAAGGAGATGATCTGGATGAGGACCTCTCCTCGGCGATTCAGGAACTGATGGAAAAAATGGAGCCCGAGGAGGCGCGGTTGCCTCAAGAGCAGGCCCCGGCACATGAGAGCGTCGCCTCTAAAGAGGAGTACGTCGACCTTTCGGCTGAGCTTGGCATGGAAGAGGCTTTAAAAGACCTCGCGGGTCAATGGAGCGGCAAGGAATCTGCTGAAAGTTTTGATGAGTTCAAGGATGGCATAGGAAATCAGCTTAACAAGGAAGACTCCGAGACCCATTACAATCTCGGCATAGCATACATGGAGATGGAGCTGTTCAGCGAAGCCTCAAAAGAGTTCAAGATAGCTCTGAAGGACGCCCGTCTTGAGCTGGACTGCTATACAAGGCTGGGCCTGTGCGCCATGGCTGAAAACAACCCGGAAGAGGCCGCCGCGTATTACTCCAAGGGGCTCAAGGCAGCTGACAGGTCTGATGAGGAGAAAAAAGCCCTCATGTACGAGCTTGCCCTTGCTTATGAGGCCTCTGGCAGGGATGACGAGGCATTGGAGCTTTACAGGGAGATATTCGCGATGGACCCGGATTTCAGGGAGGCCGCCTCAAAGGTGAACTCCCTGTCGTTTACGAGGCCGTTAGTGCCGCTTGACGACGGCTACATAGAGGTCGAGCTCTTGTGAGCGGGATGAAAGATAAAAATGACAGGACGGGCCGAACCGATTCGGCCCGTTCGTATTTTAAGCCCCTGAAAGGGCTTGAGCGCCTCAAGGCAGACCGCGTGATAAAGGCCGCCTCTGACGCCATGCCCGCGGGCTCCGTGCTTTACCTTGTGGGTGGCGTGCTCCGTAATATCGCACTGGGAGTAGCGGCCGCGCCTGATTACGATTTTTCGTTCGACGGAGATACCAGGGCGCTGGCAGTGGCCGTCTCCGGCATTCTCGGCGGCAGTTTTTTTGCCCTTGATGAGGAGGCCGGGGCATGGCGGGTGGTATCAAAAGAGGGCGGGCTTACAATCGACTTCACCCCGACGGCGGGCGGCGATATTCTGGCCGACCTCGGGAAGAGAGACTTCACTGTCAATGCCCTGGCCCTTCAAGTCAGGAGTTTTTTTGATGGTGAATCTGTTGTCATTGACCCTTTCGGAGGGATAAATGACGCTGGCGCGGCTATCCTGCGGAAAGTGTCTTATTCAATTTTCGACGACGACCCGGTAAGAATGATGAGGGCCGTAAGGCTTTCCATACGGTACGGCTTGGAGATCGAGCAGGCCACATGGGAGCTTCTTGTCTCAAAGGCTCCGCTTCTTTCAAAGACTTCCCCGGAAAGGGCGCGCGAAGAACTTGTCCAGCTCATGACCTGCGCTGATTCCACGGCGGGCGTAAAGCTCCTTTTCGCATCCACCCTCATGCAAGTCATGGTTCCGGAGATGAAGGAATGGAAAGATATCTCAGGGTACGACCTCCTTTCTCATTCCCTTCGCGCTCTCAAGGAGGCTGACAAGCTCCTGGGCAGCATCTCGGAGGATACCTTCTCGGGCTTCTCGGACAGGCTCAAGGAATATTTCATGAGGCCGGGCCCCGTGCCGAATGCCGCAATTTTCAGGCTTGCCGCTCTTTTTCATGATTTCGGGAAGGCGTATACGCTCACCAGAGAGCCCGGGAAGTTGAGGTTCATCGGCCATGACTCCGAGGGCGCGAAAAGGCTACCTGAAGTAATGGAACGGCTCAGGTTCAGCCGCAGGAACTCATCCGAACTGGCGCACCTTGTAAAGAACCACCACAGGGTGTTCATGCTCGCGTCTCTCAAGGAAAGGACCTTCAGGGCAAAGGGCCACTTCTTCAGGGCAACAGGGGGCGAGAGCGGCCTGGTGCTCCTTTGCCTCGCACTTGTTGACGCGAGGGCCACAAGGGGAGGCGAGGACCCTGAGCTTTATGAGGTCGTTCTCGATATGATGCGCTTTTACTACGGCACCTACATCATGAGAAAGCCAGCCCCGCTCATGACAGGCCGTCAGGTAATGGAGGCGTTCAAAGTGCCGGAAGGGCCGGTCGTGGGAGATATACTGCGTAAGATAAGCGAGGGAGTGGAAACAGGCGAGGTAAGGAACAGGAAGGAAGCCGCCGCCTATATAAAAAAATGGCTGAAGGAAAAAAAGGGTGATACGGGTTGACAATCTCTCACGGCTGGGTTTTACTGTATCTCATTTGATAACGGGGGGGAGATATGAAATATATACTCGCGGTATTCATGCTGTTAATACTGGCCTACGCCCCAGCGGGCGCCGCCAATTCGAAGGGAGCTAAAAAGATGGAAGCGAAAAAGACTCAGAAGGCTGTTATTGAAACGAAGTTCGGGGATATGGAAATAAAGTTTTTCCCTGATGTCGCCCCGAAGCACGTTGAGAACTTCGTGAAGCTCGCAAAAGAAGGCTTTTACGACGGGACGATATTCCACAGGGTCATCCCGGGCTTCATGATACAGGGCGGAGACCCGAACACCAAGGGGCCTGACACAAGGATGTACGGCACCGGCGGCCCGGGCTGGAACGTGCCGGCTGAGTTCAACGACACCCCGCATAAGAGGGGCATACTCTCGATGGCCCGTTCCCAGGACCCGAACAGCGCGGGCTCGCAGTTCTTCATAGTCGTGAAGGACTCGAACTTCCTCGATGGCCAGTACACGGTCTTCGGCGAAGTCAGCAAGGGCATTGAAGTGGCCGACAAGATAGTGAGCAGCCCTCGCAACTCCAGGGACCTTCCGAACGAGAGAATAGAGATGAAGGTCAAAGTAATAGAAGAGTAAAGTTAAAAATGTTCTTTTTCCTGATCTCAAGTTTTTAGAGACACGCTTTGGATAGCGTAAGAAAAAGGCCCCGAAAGGGGCCTTTTGTTTTTTAGCTTCCCCCTTTTCTAAAGGGGGAGTGAGGGGGATTATTGGTTTTTAAGTTAATCTCCCCAACCCCTCTTTAGAAAATAGGGGGAGTAGGCAGAACGCTGCTTTCTTGCGAAAAAGGCCTTTTGCGCGCTTACGCGCTTTTCTGTTTACCCGGCTCGCTTGCTTTCCGCCTCCTGCCTCCGAGCAGGCCCGATT
>JACPGA010000153.1:1627-6236 GCA_016182705.1 Deltaproteobacteria bacterium | reverse complement strand
ACCAGACCCCGGTTGAATACTGCTCTTTCCATTTAATCGCCATGTTGTCCTCCTTATGTTTGGGCGGCCCAGTTGGGCCCGTATTATTTATCGGAGGCTTCGCCGCAGACTTTAGCGAAAAAACCGCTTTTTGCCCGCCTGTTTGTAAATCATTGATTAATAAGGCTTTTTTGGGGCAGTGCAGGACTTTGCAGGGCTGGTCTTTCACTTGACAACCAATGAGTTTACATAGTACGCTTTAAATCGTAAGTGAAGATTGAATGTTTTTTTTTCATTTCGAAACTTCCGGGTAACGGCGCGCGGGATTTTTGAATCACCCTGAGCTGGTCTTGAAATGCTTCTTAAGAGATGGATACCTGCGGCAGTCCTCGTCGCCACTTTTTTTCTGAGTGTCGTCCTCTGGCAGGCCCTTGTCCGCTCAGAGAGGGCCGCCCTTTCAAACCACACGGAGTCAACAGCTTCAGTAGCAAGGGAATTCCTGAGGGATGAGCTTGAATCCCACGCCGAGTCCCTGTCAAACCTTGTTAAGCGTTGGCAATCAAGTGAAATACCCGTTGAAGCCGCATGGCTGGAAAATACGGCGTTTCTTCTGGAAAACAAGCCTGAATTCGCGGCCATCGTATGGGCTGGAAGCGACCGCGAAGTGCGCTCCTCGATACCGTCAAAAGACGCCCTCCCTGTCGATTTCGCCTTTAATAAGGCATTGGACGGGATTTTTGCTTCTGCCAGCCAGACGTGGTCTCCTGTAATTTCACCTCCGGTAAAACTCACTTCCGGCCGAACGGCCTTTATAATAGCCGTCCCCATCTGGTACGGAGGCGAGTTCAAAGGCCTTATTGCCGGTATATTAGACAGCCGTGAATTCATAGCGAACGTATTGAACGATGCCCGGCACGAGCTGGATGGTTATGTCTTCGCGATAACATCAGGAAAAGCCGAGTTATACAGGAACGCGGCCACGCCGGATAGCGCCCTGGCCCTGGAGCTTCCCATCGACGCGTCTGGCGCCGAATGGAAGCTGTCCGTATGGCCGGGGCGGAAGCTGGCCGACTCATATATAACCGCGCTGCCAACGGCCGTCTTCGCGCTCGGGTCTGTAAGCTCGCTTCTTTTCGCGACTCTCATATACTTCGCTCAGGTAAACAGGCAGAAGAACGCCGACCTTGAGAACGCCAACGAGATGCTCAAGGCAGAGGTAAGGCAGAGGGCCAGGACCGAGGAGGAGTTAAGAAGGAGCGACGAGAAGTTCCGCGGCCTGGTCGAGACGATGACCGACCTGATATGGGAGGCCGATGAGGACGGCAGATATACGTATGTAAGCCCGAGGGCTCTCGACCTGCTCGGCTACGGCCCTGAAGAGGTCCTGGGCAAGCGTCTATGGGAATTCATGGCGGCCACAGAGGGCGAGAGGTTCAAAGAGGCCTTTTTCCACTCGGCAAAAGCCAGGGAGCCTTTCAGCTTTTTCGAGAGTATGGACATACGCAAGGACGGCACGCGGGTCGCGCTCGAGACAAGCGCCCTTCCGGTCTTTGACAAGGAAGGCGCTTGCGCCGGGTACAGGGGCGTCCACAGGGACGTGACGCAGAGAAAAGAGGCAAGGGACGCCCTGAAAAAAAGTAATGAAAGGCTCGAGAACGCCCAGAGGATAGCCAGATTGGGCGGCTGGGACTGGGATATAGAAAACGACGACCTTCATTGGTCTGACGAGATATACAGGATATTCGGCGTTGAGCCGAGGGAGTTTGGCGCGACCTACGAAGCCTTCCTTGGCTTCGTGCACCCGGAAGACAGGATGGCCGTGCACAGGAACGTCACCGAGGCCATGACGCTCAGGAAACCCTACTCGATCGAGCACAGGATAGTGCTCGCCGACGGCACTGTCAAGGTAGTGCAGGAAAATGGCGATGTAAGGTTCAATCAGGCTGGCAGCCCGGTAGCGATGTCCGGCACGGTTCAGGATATAACCGAAAGGAAGCAGGTAGACGAGCAGCTCAGGCTCTACAGGGACCATCTGCGCGAGCTCGTCGAAGAGAGGACCGCGGACCTGCACGAGCTCAACGAAAAGCTCAAGTTTGAGGTGGAGATAAGAAAGAAGGCCGAAGAGGCCGTTATCAGCATGAACGAGGACCTGGAGAAAAGGGCAGTGGAGCTGGAGCGGGTCAACAAGGAATTGGAGGCGTTCACCTACTCGGCGTCCCATGACCTGCAGGAGCCCTTGAGGGTCATATCCGGGTACGTCCAGCTCCTCGGCAGGAGATACAAGGGCAGGCTCGACAAGGACGCGGACGAGTTCATCTCCTATGCGGTCGATGGCGTGGCAAGGATGCAGAGATTGATAAGCGACCTGCTGTCCTATTCGCGCGTCGGCAGGCTCAACGCCCTTTCCCCGGTGGATTTCGAAGCGGCCCTCCTGCGGGCAAAGGCGAACCTGAGGGTCGCGATAGAAGAGAGCGGGGCCGTTGTGCGCCACGGGGACCTGCCCACTGTGCTCGCGGATGAATCCCAGATAGACCAGCTATTGATGAACCTCCTGAATAACGCCATCAAGTACAGGGGCAAGGACACCCCGCTGGTGACTGTCAACGCCACGAAAGAAGGCGGGGAGTGGCTCTTTTCGGTAAGCGACAACGGCATCGGCTTAGACCCGAAGTACTCGGAAAAGGTATTTGAAATCTTCCAGAGGCTCCACGGCAGCGGCGAGTACCCTGGCACGGGTATCGGCCTGTCCATCTGCAAAAAGGTGGTCGAAAACCACGGGGGCAGGATATGGGTGGAGTCGCTTCCCGGGGCCGGCTCGACATTTTATTTCACGATACCAGGCAAGGAGGCCGCGAATGCCTGAATTGGGAAGACCCATAGACATACTGATGGTAGAGGACAACCCTCATGACGTCAGGCTCACGATGGAGGCCTTCAAGGACGCCAAGGTATCGAACAACCTGAGTGTCGCTTCCGACGGCGAGGAGGCTTTGAGGTTCCTTTACCGCGAGGGAGAGTACGCCAGCTCGCCCAGGCCCGACCTTATCCTCCTTGACCTGAACCTGCCGAAAAAATCGGGACGCGAAGTGCTCGAAGAAATAAAGCGGGACCCGGACCTGAAACGTATCCCGGTTGTGGTGCTCACAACTTCCGGAAACGAAAAAGACATCCTCCGGGCCTATGAGCTCCATGTGAACGCCTATATAACAAAGCCCGTTGACCTTGACCAGTTCATCAAGATAGTGGAGGCTGTGGAAGACTTCTGGCTTACCGTCGTGAAGTTTCCGCCGAAATAGCATGGAAATAATGCCGTTCCTTAAAATACTCCTCGTAGAGGACAGCCCGGCTGACTCACGCCTTCTCTGGGAGATGCTGAGGGAATCCGCCATAAAGGGCAGGTTTGCCCTTGAGCCCGCCGTGACCCTGAAGGACGCCATAGGACAGCTCTCTTCAAAGAAATTCGACCTTGTGCTCCTTGACCTCATGCTCCCTGACTCCGCGGGCCTGGATACCTTCAGGGCGGTGCACAAGGCCTGCCCCGATGTGCCGGTAGTGCTCCTCACCGGCCTTTCAGATGAGAACCTCGCGGCCAGGGCCGTGAGGGAAGGCGCGCAGGATTACCTCGTAAAAGGACAGGTAGACCCGGCGGTGCTCGTGCGCTCGATGAGGTACGCCGTTGAAAGGCATGTGGCCGAAAGAGGCTTCAAGCCCGCCCTGAAGACAGCGGAAGAAGGGATGAAGCTCTGCCCGGACATGGTAGGCGCGTCCCCTGCCCTGAAAGAGGTCAGAAGCCTCATAGAGACCGTCGCCAGGACTTCCAACACCTCGGTTCTCATAATGGGTGAGACCGGCACCGGCAAGGAGCTGGTAGCCAATTCGATACATTACCTGAGCAGCCGCAGGGAAGGGCCCTTCATAAAGATAAACTGCAGCGCCATACCCGACACCCTCATGGAAGCCGAGATGTTCGGCTACGAAAAAGGGGCCTTTACCGACGCCCGCCAGTCGAAGAAGGGGCTTTTCGAGCTGGCAAACGGCGGTACGATATTTCTGGACGAGATAGGAGATATGGACATAAGGCTCCAGCCCAAGCTCCTGCAGATACTGGAGAACAGGACTCTGCGCAAGCTCGGCGGAGTCGGGGACATAAAAATAGATGTCCGGGTCATAGCCGCCACCAACGTCGAACTTTCCGAGATGGTCAGAGAGAAACGTTTCAGGGAAGACCTGTACTACAGGCTCAATGTCATGGTGATAAGCCTTCCGGCCCTCCGCGAGCGCAGGGAAGATATAGCGCATTTGGCCGAGCACTTCATTAACGAGAACAGCACGCTCGAGGGGCAGGAAGGCGAAGTAAAAAAGCTGGCACCGGAAAGCGCGGCGGTCCTTGCGGGCTACAACTGGCCCGGCAACATAAGGGAGCTGAAAAACGTAATCGAGAGGGCAATGATCCTGGCCGGGCCAGGGGAAATAAGGCCTGAGCACCTTCAGCTCAGCGGCGCGCAGGCGCCTGTCCATACCGCGCAAGCATTTGCTCCGGGCTATTCGATGGACATGTCCCTTGAGGAACTCGAAAAGGCGCATATCCGGAATGTCCTCGAAAAAACCGGCGGCAATATAACCCATGCCT
>JACPGA010000153.1:0-1614 GCA_016182705.1 Deltaproteobacteria bacterium | reverse complement strand
ATACCCTGAGGGAAAAATTGAAGAAGTACGGATTAAGAGAAGCCGAAAACACATAGCAGTATTGTCCCCCTCTTCCCAACCCTCTCCCGCAAGGGAGAGGGAGAACAAATCTCGTAGTCAGGCCTGTAAAACCCCTTTCTGATAAATTACTTACCACACTGATAAGAAACTTACCATCCGCTGGTAAGTTTCTTATCGCTTTTCCGTTCCGTTTTCCTCTTTGTAACTCCTAATCGGTTGAAAACACACACCTTTTTTTATTGGCATGGCCGTTGCAATGTAATTGTATGTCCACAGTCAGCAAGAAGGTATTCAGGTGAGGTGTTTAAAATGGCTGAGAATTTTTTCAAAATACTCGTAGTCGATGACGACGAAACGATGCGCGAGGTCTGCTCAGAGGTGCTGGCCTCAGAAGGTTATGATGTTTCAGTAGCGGCCGGAGGATGGGAGGCCCTGGGCCTCATAGGCTTGAAGTGGGACCTCATCATCACGGACTTTAATATGCCCGGCCTGGACGGCGCTGGTTTTTACGAGGCAGCGGTGAGCCGGATTCCGGAGATAAGCGATAAATTCATCTTCATGACGGGAGACATGGCTTCCGCGAGAGTCATAGAAAAAATGAACGGCAGGCTCGTAAAAAAGCCGTTCAGGGTCAGGGACCTCCTTAACGCGGTCGAGTCGATACTGAAGGAGTCAGAGCCAAGCAGAAGATACAGAAGGGTAAGGCTTGAGGGGTGCGCTCTGCATATCCGTTTTGACGGCTCGGAGCTTGCCGCCGTCGCCGAAGACCTCTCATTGCACGGCATGAAAATTAAATACCAGGGCAGGCCTTTCGAGGCAGGCCCGGGCCTCAAGGTCTCCATAGATAATTTGAATATCAGCAGGGACGCGAGAGTGGTCTGGTCTGTCGCCTCGGCTTCAGAATCGTTTTCAGGCATCATTTTTGAAAAGCCGGTTCCGGCCTCGGTATTCGCGGAGCTGGTTCCGTGCAGCTTGTAAGTTGAAAAGGGAGGAGTAAAAAATGTTGAGACACGCCGTAACGCCCGCAGAAAGAAAGTTTGGACGCCCGGTCAGGGCCAGAAGGACCAGTGATGCTGCCAGGGAAGCAAGCCCGGGATGGCCACTTCCTTATTCCGATACCCCGGAGAGAGCGAAAAAAGCGGCCCATGTCCGGGACGAGGAAGCCAGCGGCTCCCAGTTCGCCTCCCAGGCGCTTGATTCGATAAACATATACTTCAGGGAGATCAAGAAGTACAAGCTCCTCAAGGCTGAAGACGAGATCGAGCTGGCCAAAAAAATTGCCAAGGGCGACATGGACGCGAGAAATAAGATGATAGAGGCAAACCTGCGCCTCGTCGTCAATATCTCCAAGAGATACATGAACAGAGGGCTTCCTTTTCAGGACCTCATCGACGAAGGCAACATCGGGCTGATAAAGGCGGTCGAGCGGTTCAAGGCGACTATGGGGTGCAGGTTTTCGACTTACGCGACTTACTGGATAAGGCAGACGGTCGAGCGGGCCCTTGCCAATAAAGGCAGCATGATAAGGCTCCCCATCCATATAGTGACAGACATGTCAAAGATGGAGAGGGCGGCAAGGGAGTTCAGGGTGCT
>JACPGA010000152.1 GCA_016182705.1 Deltaproteobacteria bacterium | reverse complement strand
TAACTGGCGTAAGCGACGGCTCGGGACGGATGACAGTATGCCCCAGGGTTTTAGCCAATTCGAAACCGTCACCTGTGGAGCCGGTTGCCGGGTACGATTTGCCTCCGGTACATATTATAAACCTCTCGGCAAAAACCTCTTCGCCGGTCGTCAGCACGACCTTCTCGATTCTGCCGCCTGACCTGACTACCGATTTTACTTCCGCGTTTAATTTTACGTCCACTCCGCTTTTATCCATATAGCCGGTCAAGGCGTTCAAAACATCCCGCGCCATGTCGCTTTCGGTTATAACCCTGTTGTTCTTCTCGATTTTTGTCTTTACTCCGAGGCTTTCGAAAAAGCTTATAAGTTCCCTGACCCCGAACCTTGAAAACGCGGATATAAGAAATTTGCCGTTCTTGCCGAACTTCTCCGCCAGCTCTCTGGGGGAGTCGATTCTGTTGGTGATATTGCACCGCCCGTGCCCTGTTATAAGGAGCTTGATCCCGAGCCTGTCGTTTTTTTCGACCAGAAGTACGCGAAGGCCGCGCTCGCCCGCTCTTCCAGCGGCCATCATCCCGGCCGGGCCTCCACCGATTACTACAATGTCGTATTTCATAAGAGTGTTATATCATAAATATTTGCCTGGAAGGGAGCCAGAACAGCGGCCGCCCCGCGCTTACATTGCCCGCTCCATGCGTAATTGACATCAGCTTACTATTCTGCTATTCTCCTTTGCGAAGTAAAGGGGAGTAGCTTTAAGCGTTGGTGCCGTCAATACGGCCTTGAAGGCCCGGTACCATCGGTTAAACCAAGCAGACTGGTTAACAAGCGAGACCTTTACCGTGGCGTTTTCATGCCCCGGTAAAGGTTTTTTTTATTTTCTGAAAACCAAAAGGAGAAGCTCTCGATGACTGCGCAGTTGATGCCATGGGTTCTTTTTACGCTTTTCATCATCATAATGCTCGCAATTGACCTCGGTATTTTCAACAGAAAAGCCCACGAGGTGAGCGTAAAGGAAGCTCTTGTATGGAGCGGGGTCTGGGTCACGCTCGCGCTCGCTTTCAATGTCGGGGTGTATTTCTGGAAGGGGCAGGAGGTCGCGGTTCAGTTCTTTACAGGCTACATCGTCGAAAAGTCGCTCAGCGTGGACAATATCTTCGTCTTCCTTCAGGTCTTCGCGTACTTCAGCGTTCCAGCCATCTACCAGCATAAGATACTCTTCTGGGGCATCCTCGGAGCCATTGTCATGAGGGCGATATTCATATTCGCCGGCGTGGCGCTCATCAGCAAGTTTCACTGGATCATATACATTTTCGGGACTTTCCTTATCATAACGGGTATCAAGATGGCCTTCAGCAAAAACAAGGAGATCCACCCGGAAAAAAATCCTCTGCTCAAACTGCTCAAGCGATTCATACCGCTCTCACACGACTACGAAGGCGGCCATTTTTTTGTGAAAAGAAACGGTATGATACTCGCGACTCCTATGGCGCTCGTGCTCATAGTCATCGAGACGACCGATGTCATCTTCGCGGTCGACTCCATCCCGGCCATACTCGCCATAACTACCGACCCGTTCATCGTCTACAGCTCAAACCTGTTCGCCATAATGGGGCTGAGGGCCATGTTCTTCGCGCTCGCCGGGGTGATAAAGAAGTTCCATTACATACATTACGGGCTCGCTGCCATTCTGTCCTTTGTCGGGGTAAAGATGCTCATCTCTGAATTCTACAAGGTGCCTTCCATGGCGGCCCTCGCGGTCATTGCGGCCATTCTGGCGGCGTCGATGATAGCTTCATCTATATGGGCACGCCATGACGGCGTCGAGAGTACTGTGAAGTAATGAGTGGTCTGAAGGTTGCCTGATGGAAGGTTTTGACAGGAAAAACAAGCGTAAAAAAAAGGGGCGCGGCCGAGGCCGCGCCCCTTTTTTTACTCAAGTGGCCTGAAAAAGAGTTTTAAATGGAATTATTTCACATCTTTGACATAAGTCATGTTGTTTTAGCCGCAGCTTGGTAAAATCAGCACAATGATTTCGATGTTTCTGTCTGCCGGTAAGGGAGAGCTTTGAAGAAAAACCTCATTACGATATTCCTTTTTGTCGGCGCTGTAACGCTGAACCTGAGCATGCTCAGCCAGGCAAGCTGCGCCGGAGTCCAGGACAGGCAGATCAACGAGGCCGCAATAGAAGCCGCGCGGCACGCCTCTGCCGTTGCTCATTATAATGGGTACGAAGTAAAGTCCGGAAGCGGAAATGACTCGCAGCATGGCTTCGGCGTAAAATGCGCCTTCGGCGTCGAGGGCCCGGGCGTCCATCTGGATTTCAACTTCAAGGCAGCAGCAATCGAGTCTCCGCCAGAAAAACAAGCGTTACAGGCCATTCCAACGGCAGTTTCGGCTGTTATGAGCGCCGATTCAGTCCCTCAGGACAGGCCTCCGAAGCCGCTCGCCTGAGAAAAAATCAGCTTAAGAATTCAGCAGCCATGTGGGCGTAAATCGGTTCAGCTTTGCCCATGGTTTAAATGCGCCTGAAAAGGGGCCGTGCTCAAAGTGTCTTTGGGGCAGCGGGACGCCGTGGAATCTCCCTTTGCCTTTGACCGGCTATTAAAATAAAGGAGACCGTACCAATGACGAAGATGTCAGCAAGGAACATGTTCATCGTGGCGACTTTAGTGGTAGCGGTGTTGTTTGGCTATCTCACTTACCTGTCCTACGATGCCTTCTCCTCCAACGCGCATCCTGAGAACATAACCGCTCAGGTCGCGCACGGCAAGGGGGTCTGGGAAAAGCACTCCTGCATCAACTGCCACACTCTTTTGGGGGAGGGAGCTTATTACGCTCCTGAGCTCGGTAACGTAATCGAGAGGCGCGGCGAGCCGTTCGTGCGCACCGTGCTCGAGACTACCGCGGCGCAGGGATGGGGCACTACGAGAAAAATGCCCCAGTTCGACCTTTCCAAAGAGGATATAGACGGTCTGGTCGAGTTCTTCAAGTGGATGAACGAGATCGACACCAACAACTGGCCCCCGAACAAGGAAGGTTAATCTCCAAGGGCGAGCTTCGTTTCGGAAAAGCCGCTTAGAGTAACGAGCGGCAAGACAAACATATCAGGAGAGAACTTGATGAAATACCAGTTCGAAACACAACGGGTCAGCTATCCGTACTTTGTTGCGGCCATGCTGCTGTTCGCCGCCCAGATCCTTTTCGGTCTGGTCATCGGCGCGCAGTACCTCTGGCCGGATCTGCTGTTTCCTGCGATACCTTTTAACATCGGCAGGATGATACACATAAACCTGCTGGTCGTCTGGCTCATATTCGGTTTCATGGGCGCGGCGTATTACCTTTTACCCGAAGAAGTGGAGGGAGAGATATACAGCCCGAAGCTCGCGATGGTGCAGTTCTGGATGTTTCTTGTCGGCGGCGCGACCGCGATAGTCGGATACCTGTTCAGGTGGCACGACGGCAGGGAGTTCCTCGAACAGCCGTTCCTTATCAAGGTCGCCATAGTCATAGTGGTGCTCATGTTCATCTTCAACATGATAATGACCATGATAAAGGGAAGACGCAGGACGAGCATCTCCATCGTGCTCCTTATCGGTTTCCTCGGACTCGCGGTCTTCTACCTGTTCGCTTTCTACAAGCCTGATAACATGGTCGTAGACAAGTTTTACTGGTGGTGGGTAGTGCATCTCTGGGTTGAGGGCGTCTGGGAGCTCATCATGGCAGCTTTCCTCTCGTTCCTTCTCATAAAGCTCACTGGAATCGACCGTGAAGTCGCTGAAAAGTGGCTCTATGTGATAGTCGGGCTTACCTTCCTTACCGGCGTCATAGGCACGGGGCACCATTATTACTGGATAGGCACTCCTGCCTTCTGGCAGACATGGGGAGCGTGGTTCTCGGCAATAGAGATACTGCCTTTCGCGGCCATGGTGGCCTTCAGCTTCAAGATGGTCAGCAAAAGGGCGCGCCAGCACCCAAACCGCGCGGCTGTGCTCTGGACTGTCGGCGCCGCCGTGCTGAGTTTCCTGGGCGCGGGCGTCTGGGGCTTCATGCACACGCTGCCGCAGATAAACTTCTACACCCATGGCACGCAGATAACGGCGAGCCACGGCCATCTGGCTTTCTACGGCGCGTACGCGGTAATAGTGCTTGCCATGGCGAGCTACGCTGTGCCTAACCTGAGAAAGGTGAGCGGCATCATCACCAATCAGAAGAATGAGATATTCGCGTTCTGGACGATGGCAGTCTCGATGGTCTTCATAACCCTGGCGCTCACAGGCGCTGGCATTGTTCAGGTGTATCTGCAGAGGGTCCTGGGCATGCCGTACATG
>JACPGA010000161.1 GCA_016182705.1 Deltaproteobacteria bacterium | reverse complement strand
CGCCGTCGACCTTGATCTCGGTGCCGGCGTACTTGCTGAATATGACGGTGTCATTGACCTTGACCGCAAGGGGTTCAGTCTTTCCGTCTTCCTTCTTGCCGGGGCCTACGGCTACGACTTTGCCTTCAGCCGGGGTTTCCTTGGCGCTGTCAGGGATGATGATGCCACCCTTGGTCTTTTCCTTTTCCTCGAGCCTTTTAACGATAACGCGGTCGTGAAGCGGTCTGATTTTCATCCTGTCTATCTCCTCCTTGAGTATTATATTTTGATTTTCTGCTGGTTTATTATGAAACCGGCTGTTTTGTGCTCTAAATATATGGCCCCCTGTAAGGTTTGTCAAGCGGTTTTGGCACTCTTTTTTGCAGAGTGCTAAAATACCGGCACCGCTTTAAAAAAATACCCGCGCGCCCATGTAAACACCATGCTTAAAGAAATAGTTTGACAGAACATGGTAAATGAGATATTTTGTATCCAGTAAGTAGTTGCAGGGATTGTTCTGGAGTAAGCTTTAGCTTGCAGTACAGGACCTCAATGGCACTTATGAATTTGAGAGAAAGGAGGTCCTGAATAATGGCAAAGGGAAAAGTGAAGTGGTTCAATGAGTCCAAAGGTTTTGGTTTCATTGAAAGGGAGTCCGGTGAGGACGTTTTCGTTCATTATACCTCTATCCAGGGTGATGGTTTCAAGACCCTGAAGGAAGGTCAGGCTGTGGAGTTTGACATAGCCAAGGACGCAAAAGGTTCCAAAGCCGTAAACGTGATCCCCGAATAATAGGGAACTCGAAAAAACAAAAAGGCCCCCGCGCAAGCGTGGGCCTTTTTTTTATTTCAGCCTCAAAAACCCGTAAAAACCTCGCAAAGCAAAACAAACCCCGTCTCCTATCCATGCGTTTCACATTCTTTAATCCCTATATGCACCTTTTCGGGCAACTTTCCTGTTGCCAGAAAACCGTCTTTTGCGTATAATAAGTGTAACAATTGTAACCTGCTATAATTAGAACAGAGGGGACTCCTCCCCCCTGGGCAGGAAACAAAAAACCAGAAGGTGACAGCCTATGGTTACAGAGATCAAGCCCATTGAGCACTTCAAAGAGCTGGTTTCCGATGCCATGCAGCGCCAGAAGGTCATCACAAACGAGATGGCTGAGTACTACCTTTCCAGCCTCCTCGCCAGCTTCACAACCGCCGAAAAATCAATAGAAGAGCCTTTGGCTATCGCTTATCTCAAGGCATTAAGCTCGGCAAGAGACGTCCAGCTCAGGCAGATGCGCGTTATCGGGGACATCTCTCTTTTCACCTCCGGCTTTTTCTCCGACAGCCTAAAAAGAAAGATAGTGGACATCGACTACTACATGGCCATGGGCTCGTCCTGCTACAGCTATGTCGCCTCGGTTGACAGGAACGCAGAGATAAAGCGCCTGTTCAGCGAGCTTGCGGCCAAGTTCCCGGCCTTTGTGGACGTCCTTAACGAGGTCAGCGAAAGGAGCAGGCTCACTTCGTCGAAAGACATCCTGCGCATCTACGAAAGATGGCTTCGCACGAAGAGCAAATTCGCCGAAAAGGCGCTCCGCGACATGGGCATAGAGCCGACTGATACGGGCACGAAACGAAACCGGTGCATTGAGATTTTAAGAGGAATTTCAAAGCCGCTCCAGGGAAAAAACTGGAGCGGCTTTTTCAATTACCGCTAACTCCTCATTCAAGAGTACTTTTTCGGCAATGATGCCAGGTGTTATTGCGTGCAAGCCTTTGATATAAAGGCCTTTTTCGCGCTGTCGCGCTTTTTCTGTTTACCCGGCTCGCTCGCTATCCGCCTCCTGCCTCCTCGCAGGCCCGCTTACCTTCCCCGCCCCCTTCGGGGGCATCCCTACAGCCCCGCTGCTCGTCCCTCCCCCAACCTTATGCTTCGCTACGCCGGGTAAACCGGGCCTGGTTTAAAGACAAACGAAAAATATCCCCCTCTCCCACAAGGGGAGAGGGAACACCTTACACATACAGATGCGAAAGAGTTTGAAACCGTCACGGGTCACGAACACGGACATGGCCCCTTTCTTTTTTCTGGCCCACTGCCCTGCCTTTAAGCTATAATCTGCTGTTACCATTAAGTAAAAGGCGTGACAATAAGAATGCCAAGAAAGAAGAACAACAGGGCCCAGGCCCTGCCTTTCGAGCTGCCGGCCCCCTCTGACAAGGACGAGCTTGTAATCGAGGGCCTCCGGCAGAACAACCTCAAGAACATCTCGCTGCGCATCCCGCACAACGCGATAACGACCATCGTCGGCCCGAGCGGTTCCGGCAAATCATCGCTCGCCTTCGACACCCTTTTCGCCGAAGGCCGCTGGCGTTTCATCGAGTCCCTTTCGACCTACACAAGGCTTTTCCTCGAGCGCATGGACAGGCCTGACGTTGACACCATAAGAAATATCCGCCCTGCCATAGCCGTCGAGCAAAAAAACCCGGTGCGCGCTTCCCGCTCGACAGTCGGCACCACGACCGAACTGAACGACTACCTGCGACTTCTTTTCGCGAGGGTCGGCAAGCTCCATTGCCCTGATTGCGGCCAGTCCGTTGTCTCGCACGACCCGGTAATGGCAGCGGGTGCCGTTATCGACAGGCACGCCGGTTCTCCTGCGTACATAGGTTTTGACCTGCTCATAGAAGGAAAAACAACCGAGGCCGTCTCAGAGCTTTTACGCAAAGGTTTTGTCCGCCTGAGGGTGTCGAATGAGATAATCGACATATCCGAGACAGTCCCAGAAACCCTCCCGAAGCAAATCGGCGTCGTGGCAGACAGGCTTATCGTGAAGGAGTCAGAACGCCAGAGACTAACAGAAGCATTGGAAACCGCCTATGACCAGGGCGGCAGGCTTGCCTGGGTCTTTGTCCCTGGCAAGGACATCGATGTTTTCTCACGCGAGGCCAGGTGCGCCTCATGCGGCGCGAAAGCCGAGAGGCCCACACCCATATCCCTTTCGTTCAACCACCCGGTAGGAGCCTGCCCTGAGTGCAAGGGCTTCGGCAATGTCTTGAGGTATGACGAGTTCAAGGTCATACCTGACAAGAGCTTAAGCCTCAGACAGGGGGCCATAGAGCCCTGGACCAAGCCGTCATACACATGGTGGGAAGAGGAGCTTGAAAAATACGCGCCCCATTACGGCATAGACCTGGACAAGCCGTTCGAAAAGCTGTCCGCAAAGGAACGCCGCCTCGTTTTCGAAGGCTCGCCCGACTTCGAAGGCCTCGAGCAGTTTTTTGATTATCTTGAAAGCAAGAAGTACAAGCTGCACATAAAAGTCTTCAGCTCCCGGTATAAAGGGCAGGTCAAATGCGTCTCCTGCAATGGGACAAGGCTTAAAAAACAGGCTCTTTCCGTGACAATAGGCGGCCTTAACATCGCCGAGACGAGCAGACTTTCCATAAAAGATGCCCAGGGGTTTTTCGCGGCCCTGGCCTCGACCCTGACTCCCTTTGAGCGCGCTCTCTCAGAGGAGGTCTTAAAGCAGGTCAATTTAAAACTGGACTTCCTCAACCAGACCGGCCTTGGCTACATAACCCTCGACAGGCTCACCAAGACACTTTCGGGCGGAGAAGCCCAGCGGGTTACCATAGCCACCCAGCTCGCCAGCTCGCTCTGCGGTGTGCTCTATATACTCGACGAGCCGTCCATAGGCCTCCACCCCATAGACATAGACATGCTCACGGCTCAGCTGAGGCGTCTGGCGTCAATGGGCAACACGGTTGTGACGGTCGAACACGACTCATCGATGATAACGAGATCTGACCACATAGTCGAGCTGGGGCCTGGCTCAGGCGCGAGAGGGGGCCGAATCGTCTACTCGGGGCCAACGGACGAGTTCATGAAGAGCGCCCGGACGCTTACCTCCGACTACCTCTGCGGCCGTCAGGTCATCCATGTGCCCAGGTGGAGGCGGAGCGGGTCGGGGCGGTCTGTTGCCGTAAAAGGCGCTTCCGGCAACAACCTTAAAGAAGTAGACCTCAATATCCCGCTTAAGACGATGACCTGCGTGACCGGGGTTTCAGGGTCAGGCAAATCGACACTGATCGTGGACACGCTCTATAACATTCTGGCGGCCCACTTCGGCGAAAAGTGCGAACCAGCCCTGCCCTTCAAGTCAATCAGGGGGCTCGGCGACATATCGGGCGTCAAGCTCATAGACCAGGGGCCTATAGGCAGGACCCCGAGGTCAAACCCCCTGACCTACATAGGCGGCTTCGACGACATCAGAAAGCTCTTCGCGTCCCTTACCTCCGCAAGAATCATGGGCCTTGCCCCCGGGGACTTCTCGTTCAATGTGCCAGGCGGCAGGTGCGAGCCATGCAAGGGCGAGGGCGTAGAGCAGCTGGAGATGTACTTCCTGCCGGACGTTTACGTCAAATGCGCGGTATGCGGCGGGAAAAGATATAAAAACCATGTGCTCGACGTCAAATACCGCGGCAGGAACATATACGACGTCCTGTCCATGACCTTTGAGGAGGCCTTGAAGCTCTTCCCGAACGAGCACGACCTCCAGAGAAGGTTCAATGTCCTCAATGACGTAGGGCTCGGGTACCTGAAGCTCGGCCAGTCCGCGACCACCCTGTCGGGCGGAGAGGCCCAGAGGCTCAAGATAGCAAGGGAGCTGATGGACGGCTCAGAAGCGGAAGTCCTGTATATCCTCGACGAGCCTACAACGGGCCTTCACATGGACGACGTCAAAAAACTCCTCTCGGTCCTGGGCAGGCTCGTGGACTCGGGCAATACCGTCCTCATGATCGAGCACAACCTCGACTGCGTCAAGACCGCCGACCACGTAATCGACCTCGGCCCGGGCGGCGGCTCTGACGGCGGAGCCATCGTCGCCTCGGGCACCCCGGAAGAAGTCGCGGGCAACCCCCGGAGCGTCACGGGAAAATACCTCAAGAAAATCCTTTCTAATCCGATAATCCTGTAAGACAACCCCTCTGTCAACGAGAACGGCCAACGGTATCTTAACTCACATACAGGGCCTGCTTGCCCAGCTATAATGGCCCCGAGACAAGGGGCTGCGGAGTCCCTGCATGAGAAAATAGAACACCTTGTTTTCAAAGGAAAAAGGGCTCTTTTCAAGGCCTTTTCAGGAGGCGGAACAGACGGGTATCCCTTGACAGTGGGCTGGCGCGCGGGTAAGATGTCTGACAATCCAGTGTAAAGGATGTCGGATGCGAAAAATCGTCTTCATTGAACCCAACCCGCCGG
>JACPGA010000159.1 GCA_016182705.1 Deltaproteobacteria bacterium | reverse complement strand
TTTATGGTGGAACCGAGAGTCACGCCACCGGCGGTCTCGGCGAATATGCCTTCGGTCTCGGCCATGAGCTTCATGGCGCTTATTATCTCTTCATCGGTGACGTTCTCGCCCCAGCCGCCGCTCTCTCTCATGACCTTGGCCGAGTAATACCCGTCAGCCGGGTTGCCGATGGCAAGGGACTTGGCTATGGTATTGGGCTTGTTGACAGGGCGGATGAGTTCGGTGCCTTCCTTCACGGCGTTTATTATGGGCGAGCATCCGGCCGCCTGGGCTCCGAATACCTTCGTAGTGACAGGGCCGATGAACCCGAGGATGCTGAGCTCCTTGAAGGCCTTGTATATTTTGGTGATAAGAGAGCCTCCGGCCATCGGGACGACTATGTTCTGCGGGAGCTTCCAGCCAAGCTGCTCGGCTATCTCGTAGCCGAAGGTCTTGGAGCCCTCGGCGTAGTAGGGCCTTATATTGATGTTGACGAAGGCCCATCCGTACTTTCCGGCTATCTCGCTGCAGAGCCTGTTGACCTCGTCATAGGTGCCTTTTATGCCGACGACCGTACCGCCGTACACCAGAGTTCCGACTATCTTGGTCTGCTCGAGGTCAGAAGGGATGAACACGAAGCTTTCCATGCCGGAAGCCGCCGCGTTCGCGGCGACCGAGTTGGCGAGGTTTCCGGTAGAGGCGCAGGCCGCTATCTTGAAGCCCAGCTCCCTTGCCCTCGACAGCGCGACCGACACGACCCTGTCTTTAAAAGAAAGTGTCGGGTAGTTCACGGCGTCGTTCTTTATGTATATCTCCTTGACGCCCAATGCCTTGGCAAGGTTGTTGGCCTTGATCAGGGGCGTAAAGCCGACCTGCGCGCCGACAGTCGGCTCGCCGTCTATGGGGAGGAGTTCCTTGTAGCGCCACATGTTCGGCGCTCTCTTTTCTATGACTTCCTTCGTGAGCACGCCCTTTATCTTTTCGTACTCATAGGCGACCTCGAGAGGGCCGAAGCACAGCTCGCAGACGTGTAGCGCTTCCTTGGGATATTCCTTCCCGCACTCCCTGCATTTCAACGCCTTCATGTAGCTCATCCGTCTCTCCTCCTTATTATTCCACCCGAAGCATGACCCGGCGGAAGGCAAAAAAAAACCCCTTCTTGATAAGAAGAGGCTTTCAAATAACCTGTTCTTATCTTTCAAGGCTTGCGCCTTGCTGGAGTTAGCACCTGACATTCCGCTATAAACGCGGAACCGGTTGCTGTGGCTTCTACGGGCCAGTCCCTCTGCCACTCGTGATAAGATACTGCTATTAAAATGTAGTGTTGATTTATAATATAACTCTGCCGGAGTGTCAAGGGGAATTATTCCCGGCTGGCGCGCCTCCTTATTTTTTATGTGAGCATTTTTATTTTCATCCTGACAAAGAGATCAGAAAAAAGAGCGATTTTCAGTTATTTTGTATGGCAGCCGAAGCAGAGCTGGCTCTGCCTGTTGTCAATGACGAGCATGGGGTCGGGTATTTCAGGGTAAAGGTTTCGCATGCTCGAAAGGATGGAGTGGTCCTGCGACTTGAACGGGACATGGCAAGTGCCGCAGCCTATGGTCGAGTTGTTTACGAGCTTAATCGGCTGGGGCAGCATGTTGGGTGATTTCAAACCGTGGTTAGATAACGAAAGGGCGCGGTAATCTATCCCGAACGGGTGGTCGCAGTTCGGCTCCGAACAGACCTGAAGCGTGACGTCCGTTGCCACGGCAGCGTCATGGCAGCCAAGGCATTCCAGTGATTCCCTGTCCATGGCTGTGGAAATTTGAGGAGAGAAGAACAAGGCGAGGAAGACCAGAAAAATGGCAACGAAGGGAAATCTCATGAGTACACTCAAAATGGGGTCTGCTTGCAGACGGTTAGTAGGCTGCCTCAAGCTTCCATCTGCATCGTTGTCAGCGTCGCGCGTAATTGCGGCGTACATGAAGAGTACGCCTCATTCCTCGCTCCTCGACGCCTTGCATATGGAGCTTTTTGAACAGCCTGTTAGAAAATGCCCTACGGAGAAGGCCGATTAACTCTCGGAGCGGGGACTGTCCAAGAGTTACTTCGGATGAATGGGGACAAACTTGAGAGCCTATTTTCTGTGGCAGGCCACGCACAGCCCGCTTCCGGTATTATCGACTGAGAGCATGGGGTCCGCGGTCTTTTCGTGGTCCGCTGGAACGTACGGGGCATGGCAGGTAAGGCAGCCCATCTTGCCGTCGATGAGTTTTATGGCCGGGTCAAGCCCTTCAATCGGGGTCAGCCCCCTGTTCCTTGATGAAAATGAAATATAACTTACGCCCAGCGGGTGGGCGCACTCGCCTTGATGGCATACCTGCAGCGGCTCATTTACGCTAATCGAGTCCTGGTGGCATGATACGCACTCAATGCTCCCGGCATCGAGCCCTGCGGGTTGTATCCGGGCAGCAAAGGCAGGAAAAGCCATGACCAGCAGAAAGGCAGTCAAGCTGAAGCTCTTTTTCATCATTTTCAGAACCTGTAGTTGAGCCCGAAAAAGGCAGACCTGGAATCCCAGTTCACCTCGTTCAGGGGTGTGTCACCGGCGGTTCCGTCCGAGAAATATGTCCTGTCCGTGCCATCGCTTGCCCGAAAATCGCTCGCCTTGAAGCTGGCGGTAAGAGACCAGCGCTGGCTGAGATTATACTCCCCACCCGCTGAAAAAACAATCCCGGTGCCGGTGGCCCAGTGCTCGAAGCTCACCGGGTGGGCGAAGTCGGTCCTCAGATTCCAGTTGGCTTCTGCCCTGTAATAGACCACATGAAAATCAAAGCCACCGAAAAGTTTGAGGTTTCCCCTCTGGTAGGCGAGGTCGACCCCTGCCCACGGCCCTCCCCAGCCAGCCTCATAGGTGCTGTTGAGCCCGGAGAAAGGGCCAAGTTGCTCACTAACAGTATCAATGGTCTGCACGCCCTCTGTTATGGTCAGGTTCTGCTTGTGATAGGAAAGCCCGGCCATTGGTATGAGGTCGAACTTGCCTCCCAGGGCCGGAAACTGGTACAGGTAACCGAGTCCGCCGGACAAGTCCCAGACCGAACCGTCGTCGGCGGAGTTATTGGACCTTGAGAACTCGTCGGTCCTGTCATTGCCCATGAAATCCGAGTCCTGGTTCTGGCCGTCTGTAATAAAACCGTAGCCAGCCTCGCCCTTCAGGAAATACCGGTTAAGGAAGATGCGGGCTCCAATGCGCACCTCATGGCTTTCAATATCAGACCAGGTCAGCTCCGAGCGTACGTTGACAAATTGCCCGGAGGTAGGCCCGGCGATGTTCCAGTCGAGATTGTCCACTCTTTTTCCGGTGGAGATAGAGACCTCGGAGGTTTCCGAGAAAGCACTGGCAGGAACAGGCGACAAGATAATTGATGCGGCTATTAACGCAAAGGCCCTGGTTTTATTCATATTTCAAAAACCCCGAACCTGGTCTCTGTTATTTCCTCAGACCTGCACAAAGGACACTTTGAAGGGGTCTTGAGCCTGTCTCTTTTCCTGAACACAAAACCGCACTCAAGACACGATGAAGGTTCGACCGAAAGCCTCTCCCCTGCTGATTCGTGCGCGGCAAGCGACCTGGCTATATGCGGCAGATGCTCAAGGACTTCTTTTTCTTTTATTCCGACAGACTGGGATATCTCTTTGGCCGTCAACATACGCCCCCTCAAAGACTCTATTATTTTTTGACGGGTTGTAAGTTCGTTCACAAGAAGATTATAGCAGGAACACGAGAAAAGAACCTGTATGGGCAGAGAAAACAGAGTCGCAGCAAGTATGTACAACCGATCGCGTAATTCTAACGCATTGCTTTCAAAAAAACCAGAGTTGTCTTTCTGTAGAGTCGAAGACGGCGACAATTTCCACAGGAAAGCAAAAATCGAACTTCGAGCGATTCGCTGGCCCGGAAGGTCTCGCCCCGGGATGGGGCGAGACAGGACTTCCGTGCTGGAGCCTTCAACGACCTTGCCTGAACCGTCGGTAATATAGTCAACGGCGCTGGCCGTGAGCTTCAGTGTGATGTAGTCGGTGCCCTTTTCCTGCCAAGCCTCGGTTATCGCGGAGTCTTTCAGGGATATCCCTTCAACCCTGTTGATGAGCCCCTTATTCTTGAGCTCTTCAAGCTCGCCGCGCATTGTTTCGAGGGCCTTTGGCGCGATAATGGCCTTGAGCTGATCAATATCTCCCCTGACCCATGCTGCCTGGACATTGAAGAAGCTGTCTACGGCCTCGGTCATGAAGTGCTCTTCATCGAAGTAACCATCCATGCGCCGGATGTCGCCAAGCCCCTCTTCGAGGCCTCCCGCGACAGGAACGCTGCTGGCGGCCTTTCTGCCTCCAAGGAAGTCATCCGTTGATTTCTTCTTTTTTCTGAAAAAGCTGATGATAAGGAATATGCCGCCGCCTATGAGAAGTATGTCCAGAATGCCAAGCCCGCCCCCTGCTCCGGGGCCTACAGCCGCGTGCCCGAGAGAGCTGAAAAGCAGCCCCCCGAGGATGCCGCCAGCCAAGCCTCCGGCAAGCCCTGAGAACAGGCCCCCTCCGAAAAAGCCGCTTCTGGGAGCCATGCCCATCGGCTGCTGCTGTGGAGCCGCCTGATTAGTCTGCGTAGCCTGCTGCGTGCGGGTTGGCGCCTGCTGTACAGGTTTGGAATATGTCCTGGAACCCCGGTATCCGAACGAGCCGCCGCTTCTGCCAGCCCTCGCCTGCGCGTCATCAACAGCCCCGAGAAAAATAAAAAGGGCCGCGGCCAAAGTAAGAAGGAACTTCATTTTTGACCTCTTTTAGAATATTTCATTGAACACATTCAGGATATGCGGGACTACCTGTTTTTTTCTGGAGATCACGTTCTTGAGCTCAAAGATGTCGTCCTTGACCTTCGGGTAGTTGAGGTTGAACATCACTTCCTTTTCGCCGATGGCCAGAAGGAGCGAAGTGCCCAGGGATATATCCGTCACCAGAAGGGCGGAAAGCTTCAATTCCTTCTTATCCCTCGCCTTTACCAGCTCGTCCATGAGCCTCGTCTTTTCCTCGTAGAACTCCTCGAAGCCTATGGTCTCGACCTGGCCTACGCCGAATTTCTGGCCCTTTGCCTCGAAGACCTTGTAGTCGCTGCTGACAACGGCCTCTGCGCCCCTTTTCTTTATGCCGCCAGCGGAGCCGAATATCTCTGCGCCGAAGGATGCGTGCTCAAGGCCGGACTTCTCTTCGAGCCATTTGACTATCTCTTTGTCCCTGTCTGTCGTCGTGGGGGATTTGAGGATTACGGTGTCGGAAAGCACGCCTCCGAGAAGGATTCCCGCTATCTCCTTTTTTATGTCTATGCCTTTTCTCAAGTAAAGCTCGGCCACGAGGGTCGACGTGGAGCCAACCGGCTCGCATATGAAGGGTATCGGCTGCTGGCAGGTGAAGTTGCCTATCCTGTGGTGGTCGACGACCTCCACGATATTCACCTTCTCGGCCCCGTCGATGGCCTGGGATATCTCGTTATGGTCGACGAGAATGAGGCAGGTCGAAGAAGACTTGAGGAAGTCTGTCTTGGTTATTACTCCCTGCATCACTCCGTCATTGCCGAGCACCACCAACCCGGCTACGGCGGCGGCCCTGAATTTTATGTCCTCGACCAGCTCGTCAGGGGATACGCTTTCGACCTTTGGGTCGCATATGAGGCGAACAGGAGTGCTTACGCGTACCAGAATAGAGGTCGTGGCCGAATCAAACGGGGAGACGATTATGCTTACGCCGTTTTCCCTGGCTGCCTTGAGGATGCTTTCCTCCACGTCGAAGCCGCCGGAGATTATGAGGATACCGACGCCCTTTTCAACGGCCTTTTTCTGTATGTCCGTCCTGTCGCCGACTATTACGGCGCAATTCTTCGGGTCCCTGCCGCCAAGGATATAAAGGAAAGCCTCTTCTGACATGGCGCCGATGTAAACGGAAAAAGCCTGCTCCTTGTCGTCGAGCTGGTCGTTCTTGACCTTCGCTCCGAGCGTTTCGACTATGTTCTTGAGGGAGGTCGTAACCTCTATCGAACTCTCGGCGTCAAGATACCTCTTGGCTACTTCCATGAGCGTCACCGCGCCTTTGGGCCTGCCGTCCCCGTCCAGGACAGGCATGAACCTTACCTCCTGCTCCCGCATGAGCTCCAGCACCTTGTGGAAAGGCGCGTGCTCGGAGACTGTGACAACATCGACGGACATTATCTCCCTGGCCTTTGGCCGGACGTCAGGAAGATACTTGGGCGACGGGATATTGAAGTAGTTGAGTATGAACTCTGTCTGCGGGTTCAGGTCGCCGGCACGGGCGGGTGAGACATTCGTCTCGCCTGTGGCGGCTTTGAGTTCCGCGAGGCCTATGGCTGATACGATGGAGTCGGTGTCAGGGTTCTTGTGTCCGATTACGAAAAGGGATTCCTTCTTCATGGAGCTCTTCAAGCCCTCCTTTGGGCAGGATTGAGTATTCGCTGTGAGTTTTCAGCAGATTTCCAAGTTCGCAATGATTTTACGCCTTTGTGCCCCTACAATCAATGGAAAACGGTAAATCTTAACAACTGAAAAGGCTACTTTCCAGAAAAAAACATGGGAACGAGAAGAAATAAAAAAGCCGCTGATAAATCCAGCGGCTTTTCATTGATTTGTCATTGCTAGCGCAGCGACAATTTTTGCAGGACAGTAAAAAATTGAACTTCGAATGAAGTGAGAAGGCCCGGAGGGTCGAGCCCCAGGGATGGGGCGAG
>JACPGA010000013.1:716-2907 GCA_016182705.1 Deltaproteobacteria bacterium | reverse complement strand
GTCGAGGAAGGGTGGGAATAAAAAGCACAGCATATATGACAATATGTGAGCATTTTTATTTCAGCCCTGACAAAGAGATCGGGAAAAAGAGCAATTTTTAGAGGCACCCTTTACTTCTTTTTGAAAGGCTTGTACAGCCTGCCCCCGCCCTCGTAAAACTTGCTGAAGAACTCAACGTACTGGAGCCTCATGGACTGAATGGACGGGCTCAATATGCTCAAAAGAAGGTTGAGGCAATGAATGAGCCCGGCGATTACGACACCTAAAACCATGTTGTCGGCCATCTCGCCCATCCTGTTGGCCACAAGGGCCATCACGACTGACGCGGTGCCGACCGCCATGAGACGCACATAGGATACGATGTTGCCTAAGGCCTCTATGAACTCTATGGGGCCGAGCATGCCCTCAAGAACGACCAGCGCGACGAACGACACGGCCATGACTCCGGCGGACCAGGGCACTAACACCCTGGGGACAAGTCCGAACACCACGGCGATGAGGCTGAGGAATGAGACTATGAGCGCGAGGTAGACGGCCTTCGCGCCGGTCTCTTTTAAATGCCGCCTTCTCGCGTGACTTACGATACTGATGGTTATGCCTAGGAGCACGTGCCCTATGCCTATGGCAAGGGCTACCACGATGAGCGTCTTTAAGGCCTCTATCCTGTTGAAGAGAATCGGGTGGAACACTCCGGCCCTTTCGCCAAGGTCGCCGAAGAACTCGCCAAACAGAAAGCCGAAGAATATGGCCGAAGCCCCGCTTACGATAAAGACGGTGGCAAGGTCCCTGAAGAAACGTTTTCCTGCAAGCCTCTTCCTCAGGTATGCGGCCATAACGAGTATGATCCCGCCGTAGCCGATATCAGCCACGATGAGGCCGAAAAAGGCCGGAAAGAACAGGGCCACAAAAGGCGTCGGGTCGACCGAACCGTACTTCGGCGGGGAGAGCGCGGCCAGAAATATCTCGAACGGCCTTATGAGCCTGTGGTTTTTTATATAAACAGGAATCGACTCCTGCTCACTGGCGGCAACATCGAGAGTCCTTACATGAATCCTCTTATTGAACTGTCTGGAAAGCCTCTCACGCAGCTCCCCGTAGACTTCGGCAGGCACCCACCCCTCTATTATGAACGCGAACCTTGTCGCGGCCGCGTAATAGAGTACGCCAATCTCTTCGAGGGCGTCATCTATCGCCCTCCCGACGCCTGTTATGGCCGCGTACCAGAGGGACGATATGGAGTAAAGCTCCCTGTCGGAGTCGTCTATGAGGCCGGGCAATTCCGCCTTCCTCCTGCCCATGAGCTTCAAGGCCTCTATGAGGGTCATCTCCGAGTACTCGTCCGGGAGCCTCATCTCGCTTATCGCCTTGCCTGAAAGAAGCGATTTCACCTGCGGGGCGTAGCTCCTCGGATAGGTGAGTACTATGCCGAGCGTATGCTCGTCTATGTCCTTCACATGGATGCTGAACATGCCCTCGGTTACGCGGGAGAGTTCGGCCTCCAGCAGTCCCGAGATGTCTTCCCTTGTCTTCTCAAGGGTCAGGCCGGTTATATCGAAGTTCTTGAGCCCACCGAGGCGGGAGACTATCGGAGCGAAGCCTCTGAGGAGCTTTTCATATTTGTTTATGACCGAAAGTTCCTCAATGAGCTCGTCCTTCCTGGCGCGCAAACCCTTTGCCCTTTCCTCAAACGGCGCGAGATCGCCCATGTACCTGTGTATCTCGCCCGGCGCGACCCTCGCGGGCCTGTAGGCCGAAGGCGGCGGCAGAAGCGCCTTTATGTTGCGCAGGCGCTCACTGTACTTTTCAAGTACCTCTTTTTCCCTGAGCTTCTCCCTCTCTATGGGGAGCTTGCTCAGAAATTCGCTTTCTTTTATATACTTCTCCGGCACGGTCTCCACATGGACAACGGCCGCGGCGTGGAGCTCCCTTACGGCTTCATCAAGAAGCGCCCTGGGCCCGATTATCTGGACCTTCAGCATCTCCTTTATCATCTGGCAACCCCGTGCGGGTCTCTTATGAACCGCATCACCTCTTCGACTACCTTCTCGAAGTTCGTCTCGCCACGGGCCTTGAGCCTCTCGGCGTCCTTGCGCCCTTCGTCCTCTATTTTTCCGGCCTCCTGCTTCATCTCCCTGGTCTTCTCGTCCGAGATGCTCTTGAGCTCGCCTTCAAGCTCAGAAAGCCTTTGCGC
>JACPGA010000013.1:0-661 GCA_016182705.1 Deltaproteobacteria bacterium | reverse complement strand
CGGACTTCAAAGCAGCCTCCCTGATGGAAGCCGCCTGCCTTCTGGCGTCGTTCAGAAGAGCTTCCATCTCCTCTTCCTTTGCCCTTAACTCGGCCAGAATGTCTTCAGGCATGATTACTCCCCGTTATTCAGGCTGCTGAAAAGCACGATAAAAGTCCGCCTCCCGTGAAGGTCGCGGGCATATTGCGGCACCTTGATAATAATATCTGAAATCAGGAGATTTTGGGGTATTCGCGGAAAAAAAGAGAGGAAAATTATCTTGAAGGCGCTGATTTCGAGTTTGGCTGTTTACCGACAGTGACAAGGTCCCGTATCTTCTCCAGTTTGACCTTGCCTATCCATTTTACTTCCATAAGGTCGTCTACCGAGCTAAACCCGTTCAACTCCGCCCTTTTATCGATTATCCTCTGGGCGGTCTTCTCTCCAATGCCGGGCAGAAGCGTGAGATCCTGAATGGTCGCCTTGTTCAAGTCTATGGGAAATATCGGCAGCGCTGATACAGCCTGTTTTGAGGCAGCCAGCTGCTGCGCGTCGGTTGGCGGCGCCTTGACGACGGACAAATCCCCCGGCATCAAAGCCGGAGGCTCTTTACGGAAGGTATTTGAGGTGAAAAGGAATAAACCGAGAAAAATCGTGAGGATAAGAAGGAATGCCGGATAGC
>JACPGA010000155.1 GCA_016182705.1 Deltaproteobacteria bacterium | reverse complement strand
TCACGCCATATTTCTTAACTCTCCTGTAATAAAAAATTCACATCCAGCTTCGATAATCAAAGAAAAAAGTAAAAGGAAAGAAGATGAAAAAGGAAAAGGTTCTGATAATCGAAGACGAGCTTGACCTGTTAGACCTCCTGGATTTCAATCTTACCAGGAAGGGGTTTATAACGGCTGGAGCGCTCGATGGCAGTGAAGGACTCTCGAAAGCAGAGTCCTTCAGGCCCGACCTCGTGATACTTGACCTCATGCTGCCAGGGCTCGACGGCTGGGAGGTATGCAGGAGGCTCAAACAGAAAAGAAAGGACATCAAGGTCCTTATGCTCACGGCAAAGTGCATGCCCGAGGACAAGGTCAAGGGGCTTGAGACCGGCGCGGACGACTACATGACAAAGCCCTTCAGCGTGAAGGAGCTTGTGATCAGAGTAGAAAAGCTGCTTACGGAAAAAAGGCAAAAAAACCTGCACAGGTCGGTTATACACGAGCTTTCCAACAGGATAACGACGCTCGGCGCATACTCTCGGCTGATTGAGGGCGCTGAGGACGGCAACACGGCAAGAAAATACATACAGAGCGTGTGCAGGCAGGTCGATTCCACCGAGGAACTCATACATGAGGCTGGCATATTCCTTGATGCTGATTTAATGGAACTCAAGCCTGAGCCGTGCGGATTATATGAGGTCCTGAAAATAGCCGCGGACGCATACAGGGAACTTGCATCGCGCAAGGGCGTGACGATCAGAATCGAGGCTGAAGAAAATATAGAGGTGATTACGGACAAGTATGCTTTCAAGCAGGTAATCTTCAACCTCGCTGGCAACGCCGTCAAATACGCGCGTACGTCAGGCGAGGTAGAACTGCGCGCGACGAAGGTCGATGGAAAAATCCTTGTCTCTATCAGGGACAACGGCATTGGCATTCCCGCTGTTGACCTGCCCCATGTGTTCGACCAGGGCTTCAGGGCCTCAAACGTACCATCCACCGTGAAGGGATCGGGGTTCGGACTCTATATCGTAAAGGTGCTTTGCGAAAGGCTGGGCGCGGCCATGAGTGTGAAGAGCACGGTTGGCGAAGGCACCGAATTTTGCATAACCCTGCCGGACTCTGCCGGAGACTGAGCTGTTTAACGCTACTTAACCTGCCTGTCATATTTTCGTAACAAAGGGCAGGTAGTATGCCCTTAACAAATGGCAAGGCAGTTAAAAAATTAAAATTCGTGAGAACAGACAGGAGGAATTCCAAAAGATGAAAAGAAAGCTCTTTGCTGCAATGGCTGTAACGGTATTTGGGGTGCTGGCAGGCGGGCCTGCCCACGCCGGGTTTTTGTTCGGAGAAGAGACAAAGGGAGTGACCATTAACAATAACGAAAGCGACCTCAATGTCAGGATAAGGCTCCAGCCGAGGTTTGATTTCGGGGATCTGGTGAAGGATGGCACAAGCTCTTACGAATCACAGGGCGACATCTACTTGAGAAGGATACGCCTCGAGCTTGGCGGACATCTCCTTACAAAGACGATCGCTTACAACCTGACTCTCACTGGAGACAAGTGGGACAAGGCCGGCAACGCCAACGCGATAGGCATCCAGTACGCCTATGTGAAGTGGCTCGCCGATGACGCGCTGGTCTTTACTGTGGGAAAAGAGAAGCTCCCGTTCTCAAGGGTCTCTCTCTCATCGTCTTCCAAGCAGCTCATAGTCGAAAGGCCTGTTTCAACAGAGGCCGCAAAGAAGCTCTTTGGATTGACTGACGCCTACTACCAGCCGAAGTTCTCGGTCGGCGGCAGGCTGGCCGAAGGCCTGTTCGCCTACGAAGTCGCCGTGGCTGACGGGTGGCAGAACGGCGAGGCGATACAGTCAACCGGTGCCCGCAAGGTGCTCTCAGCCAACCCGGTCTATGTCGCAAGGGTAGAGCTTTCGCCCCCGGGCTGGGTTGAGAAGGGAAAGTCAGACGCGTACCTCGGCAAGGGCCAGCACCTGACCATCGGCGCGAACGTGGCCAGCCAGTCGGGTATCGAGTACCAGACGGTCGGCTTTGAAGAGGACAGGACCCTGACGGGCTTCGATGTCTCGGGCCACTACAACGGCTTTACAGCCCAGTTCGAGTATAACGCGTGGGAGATAGAGTCCACCGACCCCGCGATAGCCACAAAGAAGCCAAAGGGCTGGTACGCCCAGGCAGGCTACTTCATTGACGGTATCAACCTGGAGCCGGTGGCCAGGTACGAGGTCTATGACCATGATTCCGAGGCAAACGACAAGGAAGAAAAGATAAGGACAGTGGGCCTCAACTGGTACGGCAAGGGGCACAGCTTCAAGGTGGGCGCGAACTGGGTCCACCACGAATTCGATACGAAAGTCAAGGAAGTCACCAATGATGATTCCAAGGACATATACCAGGTCCAGGCACAGGTGTACTTCTAAGAACTGATTGAAATGTTTACAGAGCACCTGATCATCCTGTAAACGCCGCGCAAGCGGCACTCTTCCTCCGTCAGGGCGGGAGCCTTACTCCCGCCCGCATATTTAAAAACGGGCATTGGCCCGGATAATAAAGGAGATTACATGAAAAGATTCGTGGTAGCGGCGATGTTGCTGTCATCGGTCGCCTTCGCGGGCTCTGCGCTCGCGGAGGGCCTAATAAACGGAGCCGGGGCGACCTTCCCATATCCGCTGTACTCCAAGTGGTCTTATGAGTACGCTAAGAAGACCGGCGCCAAGCTCAACTACCAGTCAATAGGCTCAGGTGGCGGCATAAAGCAGATCAAGGCCAAGACCGTGGACTTCGGGGCATCCGATGCGCCCCTTACCGTCAAGGACCTTGATGACTCGGGTCTCACTCAGTTCCCCATGGCAATAGGCGGAGTTGTGCCGGTCGTGAACCTCAAGGGAATA
>JACPGA010000162.1 GCA_016182705.1 Deltaproteobacteria bacterium | reverse complement strand
ACTCTCATGGGCGAGCGGACAGGCAAGAAGTTCAGGCTCGCCGACCCGGTGAAGGTAAAAGTGACGAGGGTCGATATCGAAAGAAGAAGGATAGAGCTGGTGCTTTACGACGAGGCTGCAGAAGCAAAGGAAAAGGAAAAGGGGAGGAAAAAGCAGAGGCGATGAGACTGCACATGGCTTATAAGAGCGTCGGCAGGCTCCGGGAGATATCGACCGTGCTCGCGAGGCACGGCTTTTTCCCTCTCATGGAGCGCCTCCACCTCTCGAAGCTTGTCTCAATTCCGCTTCGTCTCATGGGCAGGAAGATAACCCGCGAGAAAGAGGAATTGAACGAGCCCACGAGGGCGAGGCTCGCCATGGAGGAGCTTGGCCCGACGTTCATAAAGTTCGGCCAGATACTCTCTACCAGGCCTGATGTGGTCCCTCACGAGTTCATAATAGAGTTCCTGAAGCTCCAGGATTCGGTCACGCCATTTCCTTTCAAGGACGCGGTAAAAGTCATCGAGGCCCAGTTTGGCCGTCCCGTTAGCGAACTGTTTTCCTCCATAGAAGAAACTCCTGTCGCGGCCGCGTCGATAGCGCAGGTCCACAGGGCAGTCACAAGGGACGGCCAGGAAGTCATGGTCAAGGTCCAGAGGCCGGGCATCGAGCAGACCGTGGACACCGACATAGCCATACTCGGATATATCGCCAGGCTGGTTGAAAAGTACATCCCGGAGAGCAGGCTCTACGACCCCTCCGGCATGGTCGAAGAGTTCTCGGCAGTCATACACAGGGAGATGGACTTTACCCTGGAGGCGAGCTATATGGAGAAGTTCAGGGAGAACTTCTCCGGGGATGCCAGGGTAATGGTGCCGAAGGTCTACTGGGACTGCACTGGGAAAAAAGTCCTCACCATGGAAAGGGTTGTCGGGATAAAGGTGGACAAGGTTGGCTCCCTGAAAGAAGCCGGCATAGACACCGAGCAGGTGGCCCATGTGATAGCCGACGTCTTTTTCAAGCAGGTCTTCGAGTTCGGCCTTTTCCACGGCGACCTGCATTCCGGAAACATCTTCGTCCTTTCCGAGGACAGGATAGCGCTCGTTGACTTCGGCATAGTCGGCAGGATAGGGCAGGAGATGAAGCAGAACCTGGCGGACATCCTCATAGGCCTTGCCACGCAGGACTTTGATTCGACCGTGAAAGTCTATCATAGGATGGGCATACTGCCTGAAGGCATAGACAGGGCTTCGTTCGAGAGGGAGTACTATGATATAATCCTCCATTATTTCGGAAGGCCGTTCAAGTACGTTAAAATCGGCGAGCTGCTGCTTGACTACATAAGGCTTGCCGCCAGGTACGACATAACTTTTCCGAGGGAGCTGCTGCTTTTCGACAAGTGCATAATCGAGCTCGAAGGGCTCGCCAAGGTGCTCTACCCTGAGGTGAACCTTCTGGAAGAGAGCGAGCCGTACGCGAGAAGGCTCTATGTCGAGCGCTTCACGCCGTCGTCATTCGCGGCAAAGGCCTTTTCCACCGCCGGGGAGTACAAAGACCTTTTGAGCGTTTTCCCTTCCCGGGCCGACAGGATTATGAAAAAGATAGTAGACGACAAACTGAGGATAGAGTTCCTCCACAGGGGCCTTGAAGATTTCATGGGCGAGGTGGACAGGTCGTCAAACAGGCTGACCTTCGCCATAATAGTCGCGGCGCTCATAGTAGGCTCTTCGATGGTAATAGCGGCAGAGGCCGCCCCAAAGATCTTCGGCCTTTCGGCTCTCGGCCTGCTGGGCTTCATAATCGCCTCGATCCTCGGCTTCTGGCTTGCCGTGCAGATATTGAGGTCAGGGAAGTTTTAGAAGTCCGTCATTGCGAGGAGCGGCAGAGCCGCGACAAAGCAATCTTGTAGTGTGCTTTTACCCCCTCTTTTCTAAAGAGGGTAAGGGGAGATTATTTTGAACAAACTGATAATCCCCCTCAGTCCCCCTTTAGAAAAGGGGGAGATAGATTATTATTTACAAAAAGGTACTCCGGCGCAGATGAAGATTTTTAAAACCTCGAAGGCTCTCGCGCGTGTTGCCAGTGGCCCCATACTTACCCTCGGCAACTTCGATGGCCTTCACCTCGGCCACAGAAAGATAATAGACAAGGTAAGCGAACGGGCCAGAAAGCTCGGCAGCCCGTCGGTCGTCTATACCTTCGAGCCTCATCCATTGAAGGTCGTCGCCCCTTCGATGAGCCCCCAAATGATAGTTGACGCAAAGGCAAAAGCCGCGCTCGTCGATTCTCTCGGCATAGACTTCATGGTCATAGCCGAGTTCACTAAAGAGTTCGCGGCAAAGCACCCCAGGGCCTTTGTCGAAGATGAGATAGTCCCTCTCCGCCCACGGGAGGTCTGGGTCGGCCATGACTTCTCTTTTGGAAAAGCAAAGTCAGGCACGGTCGATTACCTCAGGGCCCTTGGTGAAGAGTTCGGCTTTTCGGTCCATGTGATACCCGCCTACATGAAAAAGGGCGAAGTCGTAAGCAGCTCGCGCATAAGAAGACTCGTCTCTGAGGGAAAGCTAAGGGATGCGGCAAGCCTTCTTGGCAGGAATTTTTCCATGAGCGGCAAAGTCGTAAAGGGCAGGAATGTCGGCAAGGAACTCGGCTTTCCAACGGCGAACCTTTCAACAGTGGCCGAACTTATGCCCGCTGACGGGGTATACGCGGCCTGGGCAAATGTTTCGGGCAAAAGACACGGGGCAGTCGTGAATATCGGGGTCGCCCCGACCTTCGGATGCAAAACGAGATGCGTCGAGGTCCATATCCTTGGATTTAACGGCAACATCTATGGTAAGAAAATAGAGGTCGAGTTCGTCAGAAGGCTGCGTTCCGAGAAGGCCTTCAAGTCGAAGGAGGCGCTCATAACGCAGATAAGAAAGGACTCGGAGCGGGCCGCAAGGGTGCTCGCCGCCGGGAAATAATTTTATGAAAATAGACGGACACACCAGGGTCGCCGGGATATTTGGAGATCCCATCGGACACACCCTCTCTCCCGCCATGCACAACGCCGCGTTCAAGGCAATCGGCTTGAACGCAGTCTATATCCCGTTCCACATCAAGGCAGATTCAAAAGGGGCATTAAAAGCGGCGGTCGAGGCCGTACGCGCCATGAATATGCTGGGCGTCAACGTGACCATCCCGCACAAGGAGCGCGTCTTCAAGTTCCTTGACGAAGCCGACGAGCACGCCATAGACATCGGCGCGGTAAATACCATAGTCAACCGGGACGGCAGGCTTTTTGGCTACAATACCGACGGCGCGGGATACCTCCTGAGCCTCCGGAAAGATACAGGCTTTCGGCCAACAGGCAAGAGGGTAGTCATCATCGGAGCCGGCGGGGCCGCAAGGTCCATACTCTATTCAATTCTGGGCCTCAAGCCCGCATCTGTCGTGCTGGCGAACAGGACCGTCAAGAGGGCCGATTCGCTGGCCAAAGAGTTTGCCCCGAAGTTTTCTGCAGCTGTCGAAACGGCGGCCCTGGAGAAGGCCGTGATGGAAAAGGTCCTTTCCTCAGCCGACCTCGTCGTGAACACGACCTCCATCGGCATGATGGGCAAGGGCGAGCTTGGATTGCCCATCGGGGCCCTTCCTTCAAAGGCAGTTGTCTCGGACATAGTCTACAGGCCGCTTAAGACTGGCCTCATAAAGGACGCCGAGAAAAGGGGGCTTAAAATACATACCGGCTTAGGCATGCTGGTGCGCCAGGGCGCTATCGGTTTTGAGCTCTGGACCGGTAAAAAAGCCCCGGTCAGCGTCATGGAAAAAGCGGCACTGAAAGTCTTGAGGCAATAAAATGAGGATGGTCTTCATAGCCGACGGCCATCTGAAGGGCATCGGTGACCCGAACCAGACGGCCCTTGTGAAGTTCCTTGATTCTCTCAAGGCCGACACGCTCGTTGTAATGGGCGACCTTTTTGATTTCTGGACAGGGTCGAACACGGTCGCGAGGGCTGAGTACAAGGCCGTACTCGACGCGTTCAGCCGCCTGAGAAAGCGCGGGATGAAAATAATGTACTTCGAGGGCAACCATGATTTTTCAATGGGCCCTTATTTTACAGTCGAGCTCAAGGCAAAGGTATTCGATGGCATCTCAAGGATGGAGCTGTGCAAGAGCCGCTTCCTCCTCGGACACGGCGACACTGTCGCCATGACAACCGGTTACAGGCTGTGGAGGGCGTACCTGAGGAGCCCCCTTTTCATGGTCATGGCAAGTGTAGTTACTCCCGCAGGCGTGTGGGCCATAGCCAAGAGGCTGTCGAAAAAAAGCAGGAAACGTGTCTTGCCAAAAGAGAACCTGGTCGAGCTCAAGCTCCGGGAGTATGCCAGGGCTGAAGTCGGCAAGGGCGCAGATTTTGTGGTGTTGGGCCACTCGCATGAGCCCGGGGTTACACCATTGGAATCAGGAAAAAGGCGCGGGATATACGCAAACCCCGGCAGCTGGGCCCGCGACAAAAGTTATCTCGTTTATGACGGAAAGTCATTTAAAGTAGAAAAATGGAGTGAGTCCGATGGAGCGCGTTGAGATACCCTTTAACCTTTTGACGGAAGACGCTTTGAAGGGCCTCATAGAGGAGTTTGTCTCAAGGGAGGGCACTGACTACGGCCAGAGCGAGCATACCCTTGACGCTAAGTCCGCTTCGGTCAGAAAACAGCTTGCGTCTGGAAGAGCGGTTATCGTCTATGACCCGGCCACGGAATGCTGCAATATCGTGCTTAAAGAAGAACTGGGCCGTTTATAGGTCGCCTTTTTTCCGCAATACCCGCCACTGGAATACTTCGTTTTTGCAAACCCTTAAATTTCATTTAAAAATTCCCTGATCCGTCCGATATAGAACCTGTACACCTACAGGGAGACGTTTATGTTGGCCAGATTGTTTTTGTGTTTCTTTGCCCTTT
>JACPGA010000012.1 GCA_016182705.1 Deltaproteobacteria bacterium | reverse complement strand
ACTCAAAAAAAAATACGGGGTTCCCGACGGCAAGTTTACGGTTTTCCCGAATTCGGTGAGCCTGGACAGCTTTGGTTTCAATGAGCAGGAGCGCAGGGCCGTCAGAAAAGAGCTTGGCATCGAGGACAGGTTCGTCCTGATATATTGCGGCACCGTACACCCGTACCAGCTGCCTGAAGAGGGCGTACTGTTTTTCAAGAAGCTCCTTGAATACGCCCCGGAAAGTTTTTTTCTGGCCATTACTTTTTCACCAGAGAAGGTAACGGAGCTGCTCAGTAAAGCGGGCATCATGGAAAAAGACTACAAGGTGACGAAGGTCCGTTACACCGAGGTATCGAAGTATCTGAACGCGGGGGATGCCGGTATTCTGCTCAGGGTACAGAACGAGTACTCGAAGACCTCTTCTCCGGTAAAGTTCCCTGAGTACCTGAGCGCCGGGCTCTGCATATTGACCCTGACCGGAATAGGGGACGCGACAGAGTTCGTAAGGTCGCACCAGGCAGGCCTGGTCCTTGAAAACACGGACGAGCGTACTCTTGAGCAGGGCGCGAGAAATCTCGCGCAATTGAAAGGGCGTATCCAGAGCTCTGAAGAAAAGCTCCGGATATCAAGCCTTGCGGCCAGTCATTTTTCCCAGGAAGCCCAGATCGAGGAGAAGTTCAAGTGCTATCAAAGGCTGCTGGAAAACTGATCTCCGGGAGGCCGCTGCTTCTCTGGATACTGGCGGGCTGCGTAATCGGCGCGGCGTTGCCGCTGCTGGTAACGAGGTTTGATTACCTCTTTGAGATAAATACCGCTGAGAAGTTCATCACCGTAAACCTCGTTATCATCATAGCGACCGTTATATTTTTCTACGCCAGGTACAGGGACTTCATGGCCCCGCACGTACTGATACCGATTTTCTACGGCATAATAGTCCTGTCTTCGGCGACTCTCATTGGCGCTGTCAGCGACCACTCCCTGAAAAAGATATATATGGCCGTGACTCTCGGCATGCTGTTTTTTTCGATTGGCGGCATTGCTTCGATGTTTTTCCTGAGTCACCCGAAGCGTGACAGGGGAGTGATCAATATGGACCTCACGAGGTTCAAAACACTTTCGTTCGGGCTCTGGGCGCTGCCTGTTCTCGCGGTGCTTTATGCTTTCGCCCTTTCAGGGATACCACTTCTTTCATCTGACCCGCAGATGGCGAGATTTATTGCCCTTGAGTCGGTGGGCGGGTATGTCAATAACCTGTTCATACTCATAATCCCGGCCTCGATGATGCTGATAATACTGCTCCGGCTGGGAACGCTTTCCCGCAATACAGTTTTTTTCTGCATCGGCTTGAGCCTGCTGCTTTTCATGCTGATAGGCTTCAGGAGCAGGATATTGTACCTGCTGGTCGCCATGTTCATAGCGGTCTATTATTACAGGTACGCCATACTCGGCGAGAAGATCCGTTTTTCAAAAACATTCCTGAAGGGCCTTGTGGTTTTCGCTGTTTTCGCGGTTATCTTCGCGCTTATCGGCTATCACAGGCTCAAGCTCTCCGGCGAGGTATGGGATTATCTTCCCGCTGAACTGCCGATATGGCAATTAGCCATATTCCTCCTCCTTGCCTATCTTCGTTCCCTGACCATAGTCATGGGAAGGACGATTGAGCTCGCTGAAACTGAAGGATTTCTCAACGGGCAATCATATATCGACATGCTGCTGTCGCCGCTGCCGGGTTTCAGCCCCCAGCTCCTCGATGAGTTCATAAAGGAAAAACTCTTCCCTGCGGGCTTCACCGGCGGCGGGTCCCCGCCGATGATCATCGGAGAAGCCTACATCAACTTCGGGCTAACGGGCGTGTCTGTAACTATGTTAATATGTGGATTCGTAATAGCGCTTTTGCACAAGAACCTTCTCAGGAACAGGACCGTTTCAGGGCTCGTGATGTTCAGTTATTTTTATCAATTCCTCCTGGTGTCAGGCATTTTCGGAGGCCTTCTGATCTTCTTCCAGTATGTGCTCGCCGCTGCCGTGGTCTTGACCATAATCTTTCTATCTAAAAACAGGGACGCGCAGGTTTAAAAACCGGATGAGAATACTCGCGGCAAATAAATTTTATTTCCATAAGGGCGGCGACACGACCATATTTTTCGCCACCATAGACCTCCTGAAGAGCCATGGCCACGATGTCTCGGTTTTCGCCATGGATAATCCGAAAAACCTCGACTCGGATTATAAAAAATACTTCGTGTCGAATGTCGACCTTAACGAAGGCGGTGGCTTGAAAGGCCAGGTAAAGTCCGCCGCGAGGATACTTTATTCCTTTGAGGCCAGGAAAAAAATCTCCGGGCTTATCGACGCCCACAAGCCCGAGGTCGCTCACCTGCACAACATCTATCACCAGGTCTCTCCGTCCATAATTGACGCCCTCAAGGCCAAGGGCGTGCCTGTGGTGATGACCCTGCATGATTACAAGCTCACCTGCCCGGCTTATTCGCTGATGAACAAAGGCGGCCTCTGCGAGGCCTGCACCGGCGGCAGATATTATAATGTGTTCAAGAACAAATGCACCAAGGGCTCGGCAGTAAAAAGCCTCGTGAACATGGCTGAGATGTACCTGCACCATAAAATAATGAAAGTCTACGGCAAGGTCGATGTCTTCATCTCGCCGAGCAGATTCCTTCTTGAAAAGACAAAAGAGATGGGCTTTAAAGGCGAGGTAGTCTTGCTGCCCAATCTTGTGGATATCTCAGAGTACGAACCAATGTATCAATTCAAGGACAGGACCATCGCGTATCTCGGCAGGCTTTCCGCTGAGAAGGGGACTATGACGCTCCTTGACGGCGTAAAGGGCCTCGATATAAGGCTGAGGCTCATAGGAGACGGCCCCATGAGAGAGGCGCTTGAGAAAAAATGCGCGGCTGAGGGCATCAGCAATGTCGAGTTCCTCGGCTTTAGGAGAGGCCAAGAGTTGCAGGATGATCTGAAAAGCGCGATGTTCACCGTCATAACTTCAGAGTGCTACGAGAACAACCCGCGCTCTGTCATCGAGTCTTTCGCCCTTGGAAAGCCCGTCGTCGGCGCGAGGATAGGCGGGATACCCGAGCTTGTAAGGGACGGCGTAACTGGTTTCACCTTCAATCCGGGCGATTCGAAAGACCTCATGGAAAAGATAAAAAAATTCGCCTCAAACCCGAAGCTGATAGAAAACTACGGCAAAAACGCGCGAAAAATCGCCGAGAAGGAATATAACCCCGAAACGCATTACACCGGGCTCATGAAAATATACGAGAGCGCGATAAGAAAAAGCAGGCAGAGGAATTAATCACGGCAATCGGCTTCATGAAGCTTTCACCCTTTGAAGGAGGCAACACCGTTGGACGCAGCAGTGATTGTAACATACAGATGCAACGCCAAATGCCACATGTGCAACACCTGGGAGTACCCGACAAAGCCGGATAAAGAAATAAAAGCCGAGACCCTTGAGAAGCTCCCGGCGCTTGACTTCTGCAACATAACCGGCGGCGAGCCCTTCCTGAGAGAAGACCTCGAAGAGATAGTCTCAGTGCTCAAGAAAAAAGCAAAGAGGGTCGTCATAAGCACCAACGGGTTTTATACCGACCGCGTCTTGAAAGTGGCGAAGAAAAACCCGGATATCGGCGTGCGCATAAGCATAGAGGGTCTTCCGACTGCAAACGATGAGCTGCGCGGTTTGAAGGACGGCTTTGACCACGGACTGAGGACGCTTCTGGAGCTTCGCAGAATGGGCCTCAAGGACATAGGCTTCGGCATAACTGTTTCCGACAGGAACGCAAGGGACATGATAGAGCTCTATCAGCTCGCCGAATCAATGGGCCTCGAGTTCGCCACCGCAGCCGTGCATAACTCGAATTACTTTCACAAGTACGACAACAAGATAACCAAGCAGAAAGAGGTCCTCGAGTGCTTCGAAGAGCTCATAGGTGAACTGCTGAAGTCCAAAAAGACAAAGAGCTGGTTTCGGGCCTACTTCAATTACGGCCTCATGAACTATATAAAGGGCAAGCCCCGCCTGCTGCCGTGCGAGGCGGGCAGCTCAAACTTCTTCGTCGACCCTTCAGGGGAAGTTTACCCGTGCAACGGCCTTGAAGAGTCGCTCTGGAACGGCAGCATGGGCAACATCAATACCCAGAGTTTTGACGAGATATGGAACGGCGAGAGGGCAAGGAAGGTCCGCGAGCAGGTCAAGAACTGTCCCAAAAACTGCTGGATGATAGGCACAGCCGCGCCTGTCATGAAGAAGTACATAAAGGTACCGATGAAGTGGGTCGCCAAGAACAAGCTCAAGAGCCTTCTCGGCAAAAAGATCTGCCTTGACTGTTGACGCATGAAGATATTTGTCGCTGGCACAAGAGGTTTCCCCGGAGTACAGGGCGGGGTGGAGAGGCATTGCGAGGAGCTCTACCCGAGGCTCGTCAGGCTCGGGTGCGAAGTCACGGTATTCACGAGGACGCCGTACATCCCGGAGAGAGCGCGCCTGAAGGAATGGAAAGGCGTCAGGTTCATCCACCTCTGGTGCCCGAAGAAAAAATCATTAGAGGCTATAACGCACACAACGCTTGCCGCGATGAGGACGATCGCGGGCCGTCCGGACATACTCCACATTCACGGCATCGGCCCGGCCCTGTTAGCGCCTGTGGCGAGGGCTGGCGGCATTAAAGTGGTCATGACCCACCACGGCCCTGATTACATGAGGGCCAAGTGGGGCAGGGCGGCCAAGACCATTCTGAAGCTCGGGGAGAGCGCCGGAGTAAGGTCGGCCTCAGCCGTAATCACAATCTCAAAGGGAATAAGAGAGCATATAAAAGAGCTCTACAACAGGGATGCCGTAATAATCCCGAACGGAGTAACTATCCCCGCTTTGATACCGCCCGGCCCGATGATGAAGCGGTTCGGGCTGAAGCCACGCGAATATGTGTTCACGGCTTGCAGGTTCGTCCCGGAAAAGGGGCTGGAAGTCCTCATCGACGCGTATAGGGCGTTGAAAAATCCATCTTTCAAGGTCGTTATCGCGGGCGACGCCGACCATGAGACCGACTACAGCAGGAAGATAAAAGCGATGGCTAAAGAGGCGCCAGGAGTCGTGCTCGCGGGCTTCCAGTCCGGCGACTCTCTCGGTGAGCTTTTTTCAAACGCTGGCATCTTCGTGCTGCCGTCCTTTTTCGAGGGGCTGCCCATAGCCCTGCTGGAGGCGCTCTCTTACGGGCTTCCGGCGCTCATAAGCGACATACCGCAGCACCTGGAAGTGCCACTTGACAAGGGTTGCTACTTCAGGTCAGGCGACTCGGACGCGCTTTCAAGGGCCCTTGCCGATTTCAAAGGCATTTCCTCGACCCGCGGCAGTTACATCCCCCTTGTTAGAGGGGAGTATGATTGGGACAACATAGCTTTGAGGACCCTTGAAGTATACAAAGGCTTCTTTAATCAGTAACCCTGTTTTTTTTGCTCATTTCGGCGGTCAGGCGGTAAAAAGCCTTAAAAACGGCAAATATCTCCTTGACAATTTTTACAGTTATGTTATTTAGTATCCTGTTGATGACGATGCTTTCCGGCACGAGCTGCTTGTGCCTTCCCGGCCCTTCAGGCCAGGCAAGAAAATCGCCATAAAAAACATTGCGGGAGTAGCTCAGTTGGTAGAGCGCAACCTTGCCAAGGTTGAGGTCGCGGGTTCGAGCCCCGTCTCCCGCTCCAATTTTTCCCCGTCCTGAAACTCAGGTGCCTGTGACAGAAATAGTCAACAAGATGGATGTCCTCAAATCGTACATCGAGACGAAGGGGCTGAAGTCAACGGCCCAGAGGGACTACATCGCCGACACCTTCTTCAAGACCAACACCCACATAAGCCTCGACGAACTCCTTAAAAAAGTTAAAAGAAAAACGCCGAACATCGGCTATGCAACCGTCTACAGGACTATGAAGCTCCTGACCGAGTCCGGCCTTGCCATTGCCCGTCAGTTCGGGGACGGTCAGACACGGTACGAGAACCTCCCGGAAGACGGCCACCACGACCACATAATCTGCATAAAGTGCTCCAGGATAGCTGAATTTTCCAACCAGAAGATAGAGCAGCTCCAGATGGAGGCCGCCAAAAAGCTCGGGTTTACCGTAGTGAACCACAAGCTTGAGCTGTACGGCTACTGCCCGGACTGCGTTTGAGTTTTTTTGCCTTGCAATTGAAAATGAAAGTTATTATCATCTAACCAATGCACAATACCGAAAGTGAAAACCTCAGCAAGGCCGTTGAGAAATGGCTGGTCCTCATCGGCAACCCCAATGTCGGCAAATCAGTCATATTCGGGGCCCTCACGGGCAGGTACGCGACTGTTTCCAACTACCCCGGCACCTCGGTCGAGATATCCAAGGGCATGGCCCGCTTCGGCGGCAAGAGGCTCGGCATCATTGATAGCCCCGGCGTCAACAGCCTGGTGCCGATGTCAGAGGACGAGCGCGTCACCAGGGACATACTCCTCAATGAGGACATAGGCTCGGCCCTCCAGGTCATGGACTCCAAGAACCTCCGGAGGAGCCTGCTGATAACGCTGCAGCTCATGGAGATGGGGCTTCCCATGACGCTTGCCCTCAATATGTACGACGAGGCTGGCGAAAGGGGCATAACCATTGATTCAGCCGCGCTCTCGAAGCTCCTTGGCCTCAAGGTCGTGCCCACCATAGCAACCCAGCGATGGAACCTCGACAAGCTGGAAGCCGCCTTTTACAACCGCGCCGCCCCGGGGACTTACGCTACCGTTTACCACGACGCCATCGAAGGCGGCATAAAAAAACTCGAACCGCTCATCCCGAAAAACCGCATATCCGCAAGGTCTATCGCCATCATGGTCCTTTCAGGCGACTCGACGCTTGCCCCGTGGATGAATGCTTCTTTCAGCCCTGAGGATATAGGCAGGATAGAAGACATACGAGCCTCTGTGCAGGCCCGCTTTCCCGAACCCGTCGGCTACCTCATCAACAAGGCAAGGCTCAGGAAGGTAGATTCCATAGTCGCTCAGGTAGTAAAACAGGAGCCGCTCGGAAAAGGCAAGATCGCCTCCTTTCTGGGCTCGGTCACCATGCACCCTGTCTGGGGCATTCCGGTCCTGTTGCTTGTCCTTGCTTTCATGTACGAGTTCGTCGGGGTCTTCGGCGCGGGTGTGAGCGTAGACTTCCTCGAAGAGACCGTCTTCGGCACCTATGTCACACCCTGGGCCCGGCGCATGGTCGCTCTCGCGTTCACGCCCGGCGGGCTCATATTCGACCTTCTGGTCGGCCCTTACGGCATGATAACCATGGCCTTCACCTACGCCATAGCCATAGTGCTGCCCATAGTGAGCTTCTTTTTCATATTCTTCAGTTTTCTCGAAGACTCAGGCTATCTGCCCAGGCTCGCCGTCATGGTAGACAGGATATTCAGGATGATGGGCCTGAACGGAAAAGCCGTCCTGCTGACCACGGGAATACTCGAGACTAAAAAGGAGCGGATGATAGTGACCCTCCTCCTGGCCCTCGGCATTCCGTGCTCGGCGCAGCTCGGGGTCATCCTTGGCATGCTCGGCTCGGTGTCTGTCGGGGCGACGGTTTTATGGGCCGCCATAGTGCTGATAGTACTTTTCATCGTGGGCCTTCTGGCCTCGAAGGTGCTTCCGGGCCAGACCTCTGACTTCATCCTTGAGATCCCTCCCATGAGGATGCCCCAGTTCTCAAACATGGCATTGAAAACACTGGTGAGAGTGGAATGGTACTTGAAGGAAGCCGTGCCGCTTTTCATCATCGGCACTTTCATACTTTACGTTCTTGATAAGACCAACGGGCTCATCGCCATGCAGGCCGCGGCTTCGCCTGTGGTGGTAACGCTCCTTGATCTTCCGGCAGAGGCGGCCAACGCTTTCATAATAGGGTTCCTGAGGCGCGACTACGGAGCAGCCGGGCTTCTTGACATGCAGAGGGACGGCCTGCTCGACAATATTCAAGTCGTAGTGAGCCTCGTGACCATGACGCTTTTCGTGCCCTGCATCGCAAACCTCCTCATGATAGTGAAGGAGAGGGGACTCAAGGCGGCAATCTGGATGTCTGTATTCATATTCCCGTTCGCCGTGCTGGTGGGCGCGATTGTAAACTTCCTCATAAGATTTTCGGGTGTGACCCTGTAATACAACGGTCGCCAGGGTTAGGAGATGATAATGATAAAAGACAAAGCAGCGGACAAAGCGGTTGACGAAGTGCTTGAGTTCATCTGGTCTCAGAGAGAGCTCGGCAGCAGCTCCATAAACGAGCTGTTAGGGATAGAGGAGGTCGCCGAGGAGGCCAACATCGAAACCCTCCAGAAGATGATGTCAGGAGGCCTCGTCACCATCGCGGGCGACACCATTACCCTTACGAAGGAAGGCGAGCGTCTTGCCGAGGCGGCTATACGGAGGCACAGGCTCGCGGAAAGGCTCCTGACCGAAGTCCTTGCCCTGCCTGAAGACGACCTCGAAAAAAACGCCTGCTCCTTCGAGCATACCCTCTCTCCGGAAGTGACTGATTCCATCTGCACGCTCCTTGGGCATCCGCCGACCTGCCCGCACGGGCTTCCGATACCACGCGGCGCCTGCTGCAAACGTTCAAAAGACGAATTGAAGCCCATAGTCCAGCAGCTCAATGTCCTGGATGTCGGAGACAGGGGCAGGATAATATTCATAGCTTCGAACTCTCATATGAGGCTCGATAAATTAGGCACTCTTGGTATAGTTCCAGGCAGTAATGTGAGGGTGCACCAGAAGAGGCCAGCCTTTGTCATTCAGCTCGGCGAGACGACCCTGGCCCTTGACCCGGAGATAATAAAGGAGATTTACGTAAAGAAGCTGGAGTAGGTAGTCTTCTTTGAAAATGTCATTCTGAGCGGCCCCAGGAAACCAGTCAAAACGGAGTTTTTCGGGCCGTTTCCTATTTCGCCAAGTCTGCCGGCCATTACATATAGGGTTTTCTGCTGTTTTCCATCCTGAAACGCCCAAAAACAAGGCGCGGCTCCGCTTTACATCGGATCGGGCGGCTTGTCTCAAAAACCTTTCAAAACTCTACCAAAAACCATTGGATTATGTTAATGTTTCCTACTATGCATCATGCCAATTTCGTACATCTGCATCTTCATACACAGTACAGCCTTCTGGACGGCGCGATACGCCCGGAAGCTTTAATAGCCTTTGCCAAAGAGCAGAAGATGCCTGCCATCGCCGTTACCGACCACGGCAACCTCTTCGGCGCTGTAGAATTCTATCAGAAGGCTATGTCAAAGGGTATAAAGCCCATTATAGGCTGTGAAGTCTATGTCGCCCCGGGAAGCCGAACTGAAAAGACCGCGGTCAAGGGCGAGTACGCCTTCCATCTGGTACTGCTCGTCAAAAACGCCAAGGGCTACCAGAACCTCTGCAAGCTCCTCACAAGGGCCTATACCGAAGGTTTCTATTACAAGCCAAGGGTCGACAAGGAGCTGTTGAAAGAGTACAACGAAGGGCTCATAGCCCTTAGCGCCTGCCTCCACGGTGAAGTAGCCTATAACCTTGGCAACGGCGAGCAGGAGGTCGTCAACAAGCGCCTCATCGAGCTCGGCATAAAGCTCGACATACCGCTGGTTGCCACGAACGACTGCCATTACCTCAAAAAAGAGGACGCCCGCGTCCACGACGTGCTCCTTTGCATACAGACCGGCACCACGGTCAACGCCACAAACCGCATGAAGTTCTCCACTGACGAGTTCTATGTCAAGACCCCTCAGGAGATGCAGGAGGCGTTCAAGGACACGCCGGAAGCGCTTGCCAACACGATAGAGATAGCGGAGAGGTGCAACTTCGAGCTTGACCTCGGCAAGTATTTCCTGCCTGATTTCCCGCTCCCGCCGGGCGAGACGCTCGATACGGCGATCGATTCCAAGGCAAAGGCCGGGCTCGAACATCGGCTCTCGGCCATGAAGAAAGCAGGGCTTGAGGTCGACTCCCTCCAGTACTATGACAGGCTGGAAAAGGAACTCAAGGTCATAAAGGGCATGGGCTTTCCGGGTTATTTCCTCATCGTGACCGACTTCATCGAGTACGCCCGCAGCAAGGACATACCCGTCGGGCCGGGCAGGGGCTCGGCAGCGGGAAGCCTTGTTGCGTATTCACTCGGAATAACCAACCTCGACCCGATAAAATACAACCTCCTGTTCGAGCGGTTTTTGAACCCGGACAGGATATCCCTGCCTGATATCGACATCGACTTCTGCTTCGAAAAACGGGACGAGGTAATAAAATACGTCACCGCGAAGTACGGCGTTGACAAGGTCACTCAGATAATCACCTTCGGCCAGATGAAGGCCAAGGCCTGCATAAGGGACGTGGGCAGGGCCCTGGACATGCCCTACGGCGACGTCGACAAGATAGCCAAGCTCGTCCCGAACACCCTGAACATCACCATCGAGGAGGCCCTGAAGCAGGAGCAAAGGCTCAGGGAGATGTATGAGAAGGACCCCAGGGTAAAAGACCTCATAGACACTGCAATAGCCCTTGAGGGGCTTCCCCGTCACGCCTCGACCCACGCGGCAGGCGTCGTCATATCGAACAAGCCGCTTGACGAGTACCTGCCGCTTTACAAGCAGCAGAAGGAAGACTCCATCACGACCCAGTTCACGATGAAGGACGTCGAGAAGATAGGTCTCGTGAAGTTCGACTTCCTGGGCTTGAAGACATTGACCGTCATAGACAAGGCGATCAAGTTCATAAAGCAGAACAGGGGCGTTGACCTTGACCTGGAGAACCTTCCGCTTGACGACAAGGCTACATACGCCCTTGTGGCAAGCGGGGACTCCAACGGCGTGTTCCAGCTTGAAAGCTCCGGCATGAAGGAGCTTCTCCGCAAGCTCAAGCCAACGACCTTCGAGGACATGGTCGCTGCCGTGGCCCTGTACAGGCCGGGCCCTCTGCAGAGCGGCATGGTCGACGACTTCATAAACAGGAAGCACAAGAAGACGGCTATCGTCTATGAAGTCCCGCAGTTGAAGGGGATCCTCGAGAACACCTACGGCGTCATGGTCTACCAGGAACAGGTCATGGAAATAGCCAAGGTGCTCGCCGGATATACTCCCGGTGATGCCGACGTGCTCCGTAAGGCGATGGGCAAAAAAGACGAGAACATGCTCCAGGAGCAAAGGCACAAGTTCCTCGAGGGCAGCAAGCGCAACAAGATAGACCCCAGGAAGGCTGAGAAAATATTCGACCTCATGGCCAAGTTCGCGGGCTACGGCTTCAACAAGAGCCACAGCGCGGCCTACGCCCTCGTGTCATTCCAGACAGCGTACCTAAAGGCCCACTACAATGTCGAGTTCATGGCGGCCCTCCTGGGCTCTGACATGGGCAACACAGACCAGGTGGTCAAATACATAAACGAGTGCAAGGACACCGGCATCGCCGTAGACCCGCCGGATGTCAACGAGAGCTCGATGG
>JACPGA010000158.1 GCA_016182705.1 Deltaproteobacteria bacterium | reverse complement strand
CTTGACGGCAGGATAGCCGCCGCAGGGGGCGAATCTAAATGGATAACAGGTATCGAGTCCAGAAAGCTCGTCCACAGGATGAGGGCGTCCGTTGACGCCGTAATGGTCGGGTCTGAGACAGCCCTGAAAGACGACCCTGAGCTTACGGTGCGGCTCACGAATGGAAGGAACCCCGTAAGGGTGGTGCTGGACAGCTCTTTGAGGCTCCCTGTCACTTCAAAAGTCTTCAACGGTGTGAAGGAAGGGCGCGCGAGCCTCTTCATATTTACTTCGAAAGACGCATCAGAGCCGCGCGTAAAAAAGGCGCGCGAGGCTGGGGCCGAGGTTGTAAGGCTCGCGCCCGTTGCAGCCGGCCTGCCTCTTAAAAAGGTCTTGACGGCATTGGCAGAGCAAGGGATGACGAGCGTGCTTGTCGAGGGCGGCGGAAAACTTGCGGCCTCTCTTTTAAAAGAAAAGCTCTTTGACGCTCTGGTTATTTTCTATGGCCCGATTATAATCGGCGGGGACGGGCTTTCAATGGTTGCCGGGCTTGGGCTCAAGGGGCTGAAAAGCGCTCCGAGGTTCACTGGTCTCAGGGTGAAAAAGGCCGGGGACGATATTGTCATCGAATGCAGGCCATGAGGTAAGGTATGTTCACTGGCATCATAGAGGACGTAGGCAGGGTTAAATCTATTGAAAAAAGAGGGGCTTTTGGTAGAATAACTGTTGAGACGGCCCTTTCCCTGAAGGACGTCAAAACAGGTGATTCCATTGCCGTGAACGGGGCCTGTCTTACGGCAACGAGCGTATCTGGCAAGTCCTTCAGCGCGGACATAAGCGAAGAGTCGCTCAATGTCACTACATTGGGCGGCCTGAAACCGGGAGACCCGGTCAACCTCGAACTTGCCCTTACGCTTTCCAAGCCAATGGGCGGGCACATGGTCACGGGCCACGTCGACGGCGTGGGCGTCCTGAGAAAAAAGACCACGAGGGGCGAAAACCTCGTCATAGAGGTGGCCGCGCCGCAGGGTGTGCTGGCTCAGGTGGTTAAAAAAGGCTCCATTACGCTCGAAGGCATAAGCCTTACCGTTGCGTAACTTTTGCCTGACGGCTTCACAGTTGCCGTTATCCCGCATACGCTTTTGATGACGAACCTCCTTTCAAAGGGCGAGGGCTCAAAGGTCAATCTCGAGACAGACCTCATAGGCAAGTATGTTGAAAAATTTTTAACGAAAGGCTCCAGCCGCATAACCGAAGACTTTCTTTCGGAGCACGGCTTTTCCAGAAAGAGGTAGCAGGCATATGTCCATAAAAAGAATAGAAGAGGCCCTCAGGCAGATACGCGAGGGCAAAATAGTAATACTCGTGGATGACGAGGACAGGGAGAACGAGGGCGACCTGTGCATGGCCGCCGAGCTCGCAACCCCTGAGACGATAAACTTCATGGCCAAGTACGGCCGCGGGCTCATCTGCGTCACCCTGACCGAAAAGAGGGCGGACGAGCTCAATTTGCCGCCCATGGTCGATGATAATACCTCTCTTTACCGTACCGCGTTTACCATTTCCATAGACGCCCGCGACGGCGTCACGACCGGCATCTCGGCAGGCGACAGGGCAAAGACCATCCTTACTTGCGTTGACGAGAACGCGAGGCCGGACGACCTCGTCAGGCCCGGCCACATATTCCCGCTTCGTGCCCGGGACGGCGGCGTGCTGGTGCGCACTGGCCAGACCGAAGGGTCGGTAGACCTCTCAAGGCTTGCCGGGCTCAAGCCAGCCGGGATAATCTGCGAGATAATGAACGAGGACGGCTCCATGGCGAGGATGAAGGACCTCGAAGTGTTCGCCAAAGAGCACGGCCTGATGATAGTCACCATAGCCGATATAATCGAGTACCGCCTCAGGAATGACAAGCTGGTCAGAAGGGCCGCAGAGGCCGTCGTGCCGAGCAGGTTCGGCGGGGAGTTCCGCGCGGTTGCCTATACAAACGACATAGACCATCATGAGCACCTCGCGATGGTAAAAGGAAAAATCGACCCTGAAGAGCCTATCCTCGTGAGGGTCCATTCAGAGTGTTTGACCGGAGACGTCTTCGGCTCAGAGCGCTGCGACTGCGGAGAGCAGCTCAAGGGCGCGATGAAGCTGATTGAAAAAGAGGGCAATGGCATACTCCTTTACATGCACCAGGAGGGCCGTGGCATAGGGCTCGTCAACAAGATAAGGGCCTACGCTCTGCAGGACAAGGGGCTGGATACCGTGGAGGCCAACGAGTCGCTCGGCTTCAAGGCAGACCTGCGTGAGTACGGGATCGGGGCGCAGATACTCGTTGACCTCGGCGTAAAAAAGATGCGCATAATTACCAACAACCCGAGAAAGATAAAAGGGCTCGAGGGCTACGGCCCCGAGATAGTCGGGAGGGTGCCGATAGAGTCCACCCCGCACAGCAGGAATGTCGAGTACCTGCGCGTCAAGAAGGAGAAGATGGGGCACCTCATAACCAATCTTGACGATTTCAAGGGACCGGCCGCCGGAAAGCCGGAACCTGCTAAAAAGTAATTGAATATACGGGCATATCCGTTATATATTGACCCACCGAATTTAATTCAGAATTCATTTCCGGAGGAGTAAAAGGATGCCGCGTATAATCGAAGGCAATCTCAGCGCGAAGGGCTTGAAGGTCGCTATCGTCGTCGGGAGGTTCAACGACTTCATAAGCGACAGGCTCGTTGACGGGGCGGTAGATACGCTCCTGAGGAGCGGGGCGGCTGACAACGACATAGACGTCGTAAAGGTGCCGGGCTCCTTCGAGATACCGGTTGCCGCGAAGACGCTGGCCAGGGGCGGCAATTACGACGCCATACTCTGCCTCGGCTGCGTGATCCGGGGCGCCACGCCTCATTTCGAGTATGTGGCAGGGGAAGCGGCCAAGGGCGTCGCGAGGGTCTCCCTGGACTTTGAGACGCCTATCTCCTTCGGCATAATAACCGCTGAAAACCTCGAACAGGCCATTGAGCGCGCCGGAACGAAGTCGGGCAACAAGGGAAGGGACGCGGCTTTGACCGCCATAGAGATGGCCAACCTCCTCAAGACCCTCGGAAAGAAGAAATAGGCAACCCATAGATGAATTTAAGGCGAAAGGCAAGGGAAACGGCGCTCCAGGCGCTGTACAAGCTTGATATAGCGGGCGCATCCGGCGAGGAAGACCTTGAACTCGAGGAGCTTGCCCCGGGAACAGCGGAAAGAAGATATTGCGAGACACTTGTCCAGGGCGTGAGAACGCACCTTAAAGACCTGGACCCGGAGATAGAAAAATACTCCGAGAACTGGACGATAAGCCGCATGTCCGTGGTCGACAGGAATATATTGCGTATCGCGGTTTACGAGCTTCTGTACAGCTTTGATGTGCCTTATAAGGTCATCATCGACGAGGCGGTAGAGCTCGCCAAGAAATTCGGCACTGACGAGTCAGGCTCGTTCATAAATGGCATCATAGACAAGATAAGAAAAGCCGTGGCAGAAGACAGGTCGCGGTTGTCGCATT
>JACPGA010000157.1 GCA_016182705.1 Deltaproteobacteria bacterium | reverse complement strand
GATGGGAGCAGTAAAGCGATAACGAGCAGCATGAGCGTTTTAAATAGACTGTGCGGGATTCCGTAGCTCAGCATCTTTTCTCCCTGATGAGGTCAGTTGGAAAGCTTCACTGCGCGCACTTCCGCGGGCGCACCGAGCCCTATGGTCAGAGGGAACGACACGTAATGCTTCCTCTTCGCGGCCCCTTCATCGTGAATGGCTATGGCTATGGGAATGGTGTCTCCCTCTCCTACGCTCACGTCAAACCTGTCAGAGGATTTGAGCCTGAACTTGAAGACGGCGGAATACCTGCCGCTGGCCCAGGAGCCTGAAGCGGGCGCGTCTTTTTCCTCCCAGACCCGGTCGTCGAAAATCCAGCCGTCGCGGAAAGTGGCCTTGCCTGATTCGAACTCTATGGATTTAAGGTCTATGAGCCCTGTTTTCATTTTGTCGCCGCCGGTCTTTGACGCGGCCCAGGAGCTCTTCGCGTAAAAGGCGTATAGCCTCACGTCTTCCCTGCCATTGTACGCCGGGTTGGCGGCGACAAGCTTTTTGGACGGACTGTCCGGCATGGTGTTGAGGTCGTTATGGCAGGTTATGAAGCAGCCGTATTTGGCAAAGGCCGGCTCGGCCCTGTTCATCTGGACTGAGACCCTGTCAGGGTCTCCCTTTGAGCGCCAGCCAGACCCCTTGGAATCCCACTCGACCCTGACATATACATTTTCCGAATCATAGGCTGCCTGCACCCGGGCTTTCATCGTCCCTTTTTTTCCGGACGGCTCAGGCTCGAACGGGTTATGCGACCTCTTCATCTTCATGGCCCCGGAAACTATCTCGGCGGCCTTGAGGTCGAGCGCGCCTTCTTTGCTCATGTGGCAGTGCCTGCAGTCCTTCTTCCCTTTTTTTATCTCCCTGCCTCCGAGGCGGTGATCCTCCCCGTTCAGGAATTCCCATGAAGCCACCCCGGGATAGAAAAGCACGAATTCATTTTGTACAATCTTGGACCAGTCGGCGTCTTTCGGCGCTCCTTCAGCCGTGCTGAGGAGAAGACTCAGGAACAGTAACGGCAAGAACAGCTGTGATTTAGCGCGCATGAACCGCCTCCAATTGATTGTCAGGCCTTGAAGTTCGCGACAGTGCTCCTCAAAGAGTCTGCCTGCCTGTTCATCTCCTCTACTGTCTTCTCGAGCCTGGCCGCGAGCGCCGCGTTGTCCCCGGCGGCGTTCTTGACCGTATCCACTGCTGAAACTATCCTCTTTGAAAAAACCATCTGCTCGCCTGTGGCGTCAGCGACCCTCGATATCTTCTCCAGGACCCTGAATATCGCTTCCGCGACCCTTCTGGTCTCGCGCGCCTGTTCGATAGTGGACAGCTTCACCCTCTCCATGAACTCCTTCATCTGCGCGGTATCGGTAAGTATCTCTCTTGCGGCGTGGGACTGCTCGCTCGAGGCGTGCTTTATGTCCCCGACCATGTGGCTCATCCCCTGCACCGAGCTCGCAATCTGGCTCGCGCCCTTTGTCTGCTCTATGGTGGCCTTCTCTATCAGCTTGGCCATCTCGAAGGAGCGCCTGGAAGAGTCGAGTATCTTCATGAGCGCCTCCTGGGCGTCCCTGGACAGGTTCACGCCGTCCTCGACCTTCTCTGAGCTCCTCCTCATCGATTCGACCGCGACAGCGACTTCGCTCTGGACCTGGTTGATGAGCCCGGATATCTCCTTTGTGGAGGCTGTAGTCTTTGTGGCGAGGTCCTTTACCTGCCTTGCCACTACAGCGAACCCCTTGCCGTGCTCGCCTGCCTGCGCCGCGAGTATGGTCGCGTTCAAAGCCAGAAGGTGCGTCGTGTCGGCTATGTCGTTTATGACGGTGAGTATCTTGCCTATCTCCTTGGACCTCTCGCCGAGGCGGTTTACGACCAGCGAAGTCGACGCGACCTCTTCGCTCACCTTCTCGATGCCTTCCCTGGTCTTGACGACCGAGGCCATGCCGAGGTCTTCGGCGTCGACCCTGACTTTTTCAGCGAGCTCCGCCTGGCTCCTTGCGTAGGTCTCGACCTCCTTGACATTGTCGCTTATGTCTATGATGGAAGAGACGACCTCTTCGGTGTTCCTGAAAAGCTCATCGACGTGGGAGGCGACCTGGTTTATGGAAACCGCTATCTCGTTTATGGACGAATTTGTGGATGAAGCCGATATGAAGAGCTTGTCTATGTTGATCTTGACGTCCTCGACCGAGTTCGACATGGTATTGACCGAGTCCGAGACCTCCCTTGACGAGCTCCTCAATGCTTCCGCTTCTTCGGCGACGGTCTTTATGGACGCGTCCATCTCTTTAATCGAGCTGGAGGTGTCCTCGGCGGCCTGTATCTGCTTTTTGACGGCCTCGGCTATCTCCCTCGAAGACGACTCTATCTGCTTCGAGGCCGCGGAGACCTCGCGGGATATGCCGAATATCTCCTTGACCATGTTCTGCATGCCCTCGACGAACTTGTTGAACCACCTGCCGAGCATGCCTATTTCGTCGTTGGAATGTATCGCGAGCCTCTTCGTGAGGTCGCCCTGGCCTTCGGCTATGTCCTTGAGCATGGCAACCGCGCGCTCGACCGGACGGGTTATGAGGCCAGAGACCAGCAGGCCCAGCAGTATCGTCATGGCGCTCAGCGTGGCCAGTCCGTAGAATATCCACTTGTTCCTGGAACTGGCCAGAAGGCCGTACATCTCGTCCAGTGACGTCGTTATCATGAGGGCGCCCCTGGCAGCTTCCTCATGCTCGTGGCACGAAGAACACTTGGGCCTGTACTCGATCGGGACGAGGTAGGTAAAAAGGCTCCTGTCTCCTTCGGACTCGACATAGTAGACGGCCTGCTTGCCGCCGCTGTTGAAGCCCTGGAGCGCCTTTTTGAAATCGGGGTTGTGTATGCCCCTGGCGACGTTGTTAAGCTTGTTGGGATGGTCTACGACCCACTCCGGCTTTATCTCGCCGAACTCGGCCTTCACGGCGTTGAGCGTCTTGTAGTCCTGGAAGGCCTCCTCGACGCCGTTCGACCTTATGAGCTGCACCCTTTCGACGCCCTTGATGGTCTTCAGGCCCGCGATGAGAAAGCGCGGCATATCAGCCCGCTCATCCAGCATGTCCTTGTAGATGGTGTGGAGGATAGGCTGGGCCATGAGCTCGCTGGCCTTGAGGCGCTCCCTCAAAAGGCTCTTTTCCTCTTCCTTTATCGCCAG
>JACPGA010000156.1 GCA_016182705.1 Deltaproteobacteria bacterium | reverse complement strand
ACCCTGGCGGCTTCAAGGGTGAAGTACCTGTATCCCGTCCCTCTCGCTGTCATCTCTTTTTTCATGTTCGTGTATGTTACGCTCGAGCCTACGGCTGTGCTCGAAGTCACAGGCGTCAACAGGAACGCCCTGGTGTATATGCCTGTAGTCTTTTTCATCACGACCATGCTTGTGTGCGCCGCCGTACTGAAGACGCCCGCGAAGAGCAATTAACTCTTTTTGACACCTTTCCCCCTAAATGCTATCCTGAAAATGCTTTTGCCTTTCGCAGCTACCGCTTTTAAAGCGATTGTAAACTCAAAAAAGGACGGAAAATGGCTTTCAAGTCAGGCTTCATATCAATAATCGGCAGGCCCAACGCCGGGAAATCAACTCTTCTCAACAGAATAACCGGCGAGAAAATATCAATCGTCTCTCCCAAGCCCCAGACGACAAGAAATGTCATAAGGGGCGTCCTGAACAGGGAGGACAGCCAGATCATCTTCATCGACACCCCGGGCATTCATAAGGGTAAAGGGCTCTTGAACGAGTTCATGGTCAAGGAGGCGGTCTCTTCGCTTTCCGACGTCGATGCCGTAGTGCTTTTAGTAGAGGCTGAAAAGCCAATGTCAGATGACGACCGGCTTGTGCTTGAAGCCGTAAAGGGGCTCAAGTGCCCGGTCATACTGTGCCTCAACAAGGTAGACCAGGTGGACAAGCGCCAGCTACTGCCGCTTATTGACGAGTACTCCAAGGCCTATGCCTTCCGGGAGATAATCCCGATTTCAGCCCTGAAGGGCGAGGGAGTGGAGCTTCTTTTGACTACGCTTACCGCGCTCATGCCCGAGGGGCCGAAGTACTTCCCCGACGACTCGGTCACCGACCTTCCGGAAAGGTTCATAGTGGCCGAGATGGTAAGGGAAAAGGTCTTCCTCTACGCGAGGGAAGAGGTCCCGTATTCCGTCGCCGTGACCGTCGACAAGTTCACCGAGAAAAAGGACATAATCTCGATTTCAGCTACAATTAATGTTGAGCGCGAATCGCAAAAGGGCATAGTAATAGGCAAGGGCGGGGCCATGCTCAAAAAAATCGGCTCTTCCGCCAGGCAGGAGATACAGGGCCTGCTGGGGAAGAAAGTCTTTCTTGAACTCTTTGTCCGGGTGCATAAGGAATGGACTAAGAAGCCGGGCGCTCTTAAGGACTTTGGTTACTAACGTTTTGAGTAAAAAGTTTTTTCGCAATCTGTCTTAAATTGAAAGGAAGCAGCAGGAATAAATGAAGCCTATAGTAGCAGTAGTTGGACGGCCGAACGTTGGAAAATCAACTCTCTTCAATAAATTGCTGGGGAAAAAGAAGGCCATAGTACATGACCAGCCAGGTGTCACCCGTGACCTGAACTATGCCGACACCGAGGAGATCGACACCGGCGGGTTCGAGCCCGACGCGGGGAACATCATAACAAAGCAGGTCAGGGACCAAGCAAGGCTCGCAATCGAGGATGCAGACGTAATCGTATTCGTGATGGACGCCAGGGCCGGGCTTATTCCTCAGGATGAAGAACTCGTGAACATGCTGAGGCGCGCCGGAAAGCCTGTCATCTATGTGGCCAACAAGATAGACACGCCAAGGCAGGCCGCGCTCGTAGCTGATTTCTACTCTCTCGGAGTGGATGAGATAATGGGCGTTTCCGCCGAGCACGGCATGGGCATAACCGAGCTCATCGACGAGATATTGAAAAGGCTTCCTGAAAGGGAAGAGGCTCCCGTTGACGAGGAGCGGATAAAGGTCGCCATAGTCGGCAGGCCGAACGTGGGCAAGTCGTCGCTTTTAAACCGCCTCATCGGGAAGTCCAGGGCCATCGTGAGCGACATCGCAGGGACGACCCGCGACCCGGTCGATACGCCTGTTGATATCGACGGAAGGAAGTATCTTTTCATAGATACGGCCGGCATAAGGAAAAAGAGCAAGGTAAGCCTCACTGTCGAGTCCTATTCGGTCATGGAGGCCATAAGGTCTATTGAACGGTGCGACGTCGCCCTCCTGCTTGTAGACGGCAAGGAAGGGGTCTCGACGCAGGACGAAAAGATTGCCGGGCTCATTGAGGACCGCAAAAAGTGCTGCGCCGTTATCGTGAACAAGTGGGACCTCGCGCCGGAAAAGGACACCCATACGGTCGAGTACGCCAAGGAGACCATAAGGCAAAAGCTTCCATTTATCGCGTACGCCCCGGTGCTCTTCACCTCCGCGCTTACGGGCCAGAGGGTGCCAAAGGTGCTTGAGACGGTCAACGACCTGTTCGAAAGGGGCAGGAGCAAGGCGTCGACCTCGGCCCTGAACTCGGCACTTGAATCGATAGTTGCGAGAAAGCACCCGCCCTCTTCAAGGGGCAGGGAGGTCAAGTTCTACTACATGACGCAGGTCGGGGTGCTTCCGCCGACCTTCCTCATATTCTGCAACCATCCGGATGGCGTCGAGGACTCCTATGTGCGTTTCCTCACCTCGGCCTTGAGAGAGGCCATCGGCATGGAAGGCATTCCGCTAAGGGTAGTATTCAAACAAAGGCACTGACAAAATGAGGGGATTCGCGGCCGTCGCGAGGGATGGGGGGAAGATATTCAGCAAGAACGACTGCCTGACGAGCGCGGCGGCCATATCCTTCTACGCCTTTTTCTCCCTCATCCCGCTCATGTTCGTAATGACGGCTGGCGTGGGCTTCCTCATAGGCTCAAGGCCGGACCTGCAGGACAGGATCATAGGAATGGTAAGGGAGAGCGTGCCTTACCTGAGCCCCAGGTTCATCTCCGACCTCAAGGAGCTGTCCCTCAACTGGAAGACCTTTGGCTGGCTGGGACTGGTGACCCTCGTCTCAGGCGCGGAACTCGTAATGGGCGCGTCGGCAAAGGCCTTGATGAGGATTTTCGAGACCGAGCAAAAGTTCGGTTTTTTCAGGAAAAAAGTCATAAACCTCCTCGGCGTGCTCCTGGCGATACTGGCCGCCCTCTCCTCGATAGCGCTCACCGCGGCCTCTTACTACCTCGAAGCGATAGAGGTCGACATATTCGGCCTCGGCTACATCTACATCTTCTTCATAATCTTTCTCACGAGGTTCGTGGCCCCGTTCCTGCTCGTCTCATGGATAATAGCGGTGGTATTCAGGCTTCTGGCCGGGCCTAACCTGAATATCAGGTGCGCGTTTTTTGGCAGCGCCCTTTTTACGGTCCTCTGGGAGCTGGCAAAGCAGCTTTTCGCGCTTTATGTGTCAAATTTTCAGAGCTACAACAAGTTTTACGGGTCTATCGGCACCCTCATGATACTGCTCATGTGGATTTTCTATTCGGCCAATATCTTCCTTTTCGCGGCATCCAGCGCGAGGGCCGCTTATTTAAGCGGCGGCTATCCATGGCCAACCAAGCCCCGGAAGTGATAAAAGTCATGTAATTACGGCACTTATAGCGGTAATTTGTTCAATATTTTTATTGTAAAATCCCCGGAAATGTGACAGAATATTTTTATTTAAATTCGAGAGAAAACAACTCATTACAGAGGAGCATAGATGAATCAGCTATATAAGAACATAGCCATGTGGCTCATCATCATAGCCACAGTAGTGCTGATGTTTAACCTTATAAGCTACAAGCAGCCCTCCTCGGACAAGGTCATTTTCAGCGACTTCATTCAGGAAGTCGAATCCGGGAACATCACCGAGGTCACTATCCAGGGCAACGACATACTTGGGAAATACAAGGACGGGAAAGCTTTCCAGACCTTCTCGCCCCAGTACCCCGACCTCATCGGCAAGCTTCGCGCCAGCGGCGTAAAGATAGCGGTCGAGCCGGTAGTCGACAGCCCGTCCTGGGGCACGATATTCGTCTCATGGTTCCCGATGATACTGCTCATAGGCGTCTGGATCTTCTTCATGCGCCAGATGCAGAGCGGCGGCGGCAAGGCCATGAGCTTCGGTAAATCAAGGGCCAGGCTCCTTAACGAAAGCCAGCACAGGGTCACTTTCAAGGATGTTGCCGGAATAGAAGAGGCCAAGGAAGAGGTCGAGGAGATAATCGATTTCCTTAAAGACCCGAAAAAGTTCACACGCCTCGGAGGCCGCATACCAAAGGGCGTCCTTCTTGTAGGCCCTCCGGGAACAGGCAAGACCCTTCTCGCGAAAGCCATCGCCGGTGAGGCTGGCGTGCCGTTCTTCACCATATCGGGCTCAGATTTCGTCGAGATGTTCGTCGGCGTCGGCGCATCCAGGGTCAGGGATTTGTTTGTTCAGGGCAAGAAGAACGCGCCCTGCATAATATTCATAGACGAGATAGACGCGGTCGGCCGCCACAGGGGCGCCGGCCTCGGCGGAGGCCATGACGAGAGGGAGCAGACATTGAACCAGCTCCTCGTTGAGATGGACGGCTTCGAGTCCAACGAGGGCGTCATAATAGTCGCGGCCACAAACAGGCCTGACGTCCTTGACCCGGCCCTTTTGAGGCCCGGAAGGTTCGACAGGAACGTTGTGGTGCCCAAGCCCGACATAAAGGGCAGGGCCGAGATATTGAGGGTCCATACCTCCAAGACCCCCATGTCCAATGACGTGGACATTGATGTTATCGCCAGGGGCACGCCGGGCTTTTCCGGCGCGGACCTCGCCAACCTCGTGAACGAGGCGGCCCTTTTGGCCGCCCGGCGCGGCAAGGACAGGCTTGAAAAACCCGAATTCGACGGAGCCAAGGACAAGCTCCTCATGGGCTCCGAGCGCAGGTCCATGATAATAAACGACGCTGAAAAGAAGAACACCGCCTATCATGAGGCAGGGCATACGCTCGTCGCGCGCCTCATCCCCGGGACCGATCCCATCCACAAGGTCTCCATCATTCCGAGGGGCATGGCCCTGGGTCTTACCCAGCAGCTTCCGATAGACGAGAGGCACACTTACAGCAGGGATTACCTCCTGAATAACATATCCGTCCTCATGGGCGGCAGGGCAGCCGAGGAGATAATCCTCGATCACATGACCACCGGCGCCGGCAACGACATCGAGCGCGCGACCGAATTGGCGCGCAAGATGGTCTGCGAGTGGGGCATGAGCGACAAGCTCGGGCCGTTGACCTTCGGCAAGAAAGAAGAGCACATCTTTCTCGGCAAGGACATGGGCCAGAGGAAGGATTTCAGCGAAGAGACCGCGGTGGAAATAGACACCGAAATAAAGAAGATAGTTGTCGAAAATTACACAAGGGCGCGCAAGCTCCTTGAGTCCCATACCGGCGCGCTGCACAGGCTCGCGAAGGCCCTCCTTGAAAAAGAGGTCCTTGACGGCCCTGAGATCGAACGGCTCATCTATTCGGACGGCGACGGCAAGGGCCCTTCGGGCGCCCCGGAACCCGCTGGAGCCAAACCCGAGACTCTCAATCCCGAGGACGCGGCCTCTCTTGGCGTAGCGGTAAAGTAGCCAGGGCCTTTTTTAAAACCATTCCGTTTTTCATGCCGGCCGCGCAAGCGGCCGGCTTTATCCTTTTAAAACTCATTTAACCCAGGGACGGACACCCGTTGAGCTCACCCGTCAGATGCCTTGAGATTGCGTCAATCGAGAGTTGCCGCGCCGAGATGAAAAAAATCGGCGTGGACCCCTCTGGCGTGCGCATCATGGGCCCGAAGCAGCTCCATTACAATCTGAAGCTCGAAGGTTTGAAGCCGGTCCAGGCAAATATCCTGAAACAGGATATGCTATCCATTGGCGGGGAGGCCGCAGTGGCAAGGGGGGCCGCCTCATGTTCGGTTGCTTTTTCCGACGCGCTGGTCTCCGGCACGCTGCGTCAGTTTGAAAATCTAATAGACAAATTGAAGGGCCAGTCTCCTGGCCTTGGCGAGGCGGCTGAAGCCATGCGCAGGGCCATCGATAACAGGGCCCTTTCAGTTTATGAACTGAAAAGCAAAAAAAGCGCGCTCAAAATCGGCCCCGCCACATTGATAATGGGCATACTGAACGTCACTCCCGATTCGTTCTCTGATGGCGGCCGCTTCATGGACCCGGGCATGGCTTTGGAGAGAGCTCTTGAGATGTCTTCAGACGGCGCTGACTGGATAGACATAGGCGGCGAGTCCACGAGACCGGGGGCCGAGCCGGTTGACGCAGCCGAGGAAACGAGGCGCGTCGTCCCGGTAATAGAGGCGCTCGCGTCAAGGGGGCTTACCGTCTCGATAGATACTACAAAGTCATCCGTTGCCGAAGCCGCAATTGACGCAGGCGCATCGATAGTCAACGACGTATCGGCCCTTTCGCTCGACCCGGCTATGGCAGGCGTCGTCGCCCGGGGTGGAGTCCCGCTCATCCTCATGCACATGAGAGGGACCCCGAAGACCATGCAGCTTGACACCTCCTATGGAGATTTGATGTCCGAGGTCTACGGATACCTTCATTCGCGTATTGAGTACGCCGCTGAGATGGGCATAGGCCCGGATAGCATAATAGTAGACCTGGCAACCTTGAACTGCTAAGAAGGCTCCGCGAGTTCAAGTCGCTGGGCGCTCCCGTACTTGCGGGGCCGTCGAGAAAGTCCTTTATAGGCAAGACGCTGAATACGGCCGGCCCGGATGAGCGGCTGGCCGGGACCATAGCCGCCTGTGTAATGGCTGTTGCAAACGGGGCGGCCATCCTGAGGGTACACGATGTGAAAGAAGCCCGCAGGGCCGCGGCAATAGCCGACGCTGTGGCGGGCAGGGTTTGAGAGATGTTTGAGAATATCTTTGGAATGAATACGGTGATAACGCTCCTTGACATAGCCATAGTGGCCTTTGTGCTCTACTGGTTCATGCTCATGTTCAAGGGCTCGAGGGCCGAAAGGATGATATGGGGCCTCGGCATAATCGTGGTGGTCTATTTCGTCTCGCAGAGGTTCGAGCTTTTGACGCTCCACTGGATACTCAGCAACTTCCTGAGTTCAATAGTGGTGTTCATCATCGTGGTCTTTCAGCAGGACATAAGAAGGGCGCTCGTGCAGATGGGCAAGCCCTTCAGCACAAGGGACACCATGACAGCCGGAGGCGCGCTCGATGAGATATTGAGGGCGGTCTCCTTCATGTCCAAGAAAAAAACCGGTGCCCTCGTAGTCCTTGAGCGCTCAATGGACTTGAGCGACTTTCTCGAAGACCAGCTCGGCATAGAGCTGGACGCGAAGGTCTCCAAAGAGCTTCTTCTTTCCATCTTCAATTCAACTTCTCCCATACACGACGGCGCGGTCGTCGTAAGGAGGGGCAGGGTCTTCAAGGCGGGGTGCATACTCCCCTTGACTGAAAAGGAGCTTTCCAAGTCAATGGGCACGAGGCACAGGGCTGCCATTGGACTGGCCGAGGAGACCGACGCGGCGAT
>JACPGA010000160.1 GCA_016182705.1 Deltaproteobacteria bacterium | reverse complement strand
GCCGCAAAGGCTGGCCTCAAGGGTGCTGACGGCAACGTAAGGCTCGGCAATGTTGTCTTCGCCACGGGCGGCGACCTTATTATAAGCATCAACGGCAAAATTATCGGCACGATGGACGAATTGAACGAGCTTATGGATGCGCTTGAGCCTGGCGAGACTGTCACGCTCAAGGTGCTCAGGGGCAAAAAGGAATTGTTCATCAAGGTAAAACTCGAAGAGATGCCAAGGAGCGGCAAATGAGCGCAAGGTTGAAAGATGAACTGAGGCATGTGGGGGTAGGCTTTATGCTGGGCCTCATGGGCCTGGTCTTCGGCATATTCTGGGCCGTTTACCTGACCGTAAACCACGAGAGCATACACTGCAGGCTCCTGCGGGCCGAGACTATTTCAATAGAGGAGAAGTTTGTCCTGAATTCCGGGGCAGGGGAGGCAGGTGGGGCAGGGCATGAGGGACACGCGGCGGCAGCTGACCATTCCGCTCATTCGGGGCACGCGCCTGCTTCCGAGCCAGTGGCGGCCCACGACCAAACCGGGCACTCCGGGCACACTGACCATTCAGGTCATGCGGGACATGAACCAGAGGCAGTCGTGCCGGCGGTCGACGCCCGGCTCGATGAGATCAATCTGATGCGCGGCGAGCTCGACAAGATAAAACAGGATATGGCGAAAAGTGCTTCAGCTGCTGGCCATCACGGCAGCCCTGAGATGGCAACGGCGCATGGGAGGCTTGCCAAGGGCCATGTGCACGCGATGGGGCTCGGTATTCTCACCATCGCTGTTTCAATGCTGCTGGCATTTGTCCCGGCGTCTCCGAGGGCAAAGACATTCGCCGCCGCCTGTGTAGGCACAGGCGGCCTTTTCTATCCGCTCTCATGGATATTGATGGGCATGAGGACGACGGCCCTGGGCAGCACCGGGGCCGAGGCGTCTGTTCTGCCTATGGTAGGCCTCAGCGTCATTCTTGTGGGTCTGGGGCTTCTACTGGCCCTTGTGTACACGGTGAGGTGGCTTCTCAAGGGCTGATAGGCAGGGTCAGGCGAGTAATTTATTTTTATTATGATTGTGATGATTCTCCGCTTGACAACAGCCGTTAACCTGAATTAAGATGTTTGTATAAATCATACACAAATATTTTCCCGTAACTGACGGAAGCAAGGTGGGGCACCACCGGGGAGCGGGAAAATCATGTTGCAGCCGACCGTCTGGGCAAGGAAGTGCAGCTGTAGTCAAGCTGGATTTCTTTATCCTTGACGGTTTTTTTGTTGTCCAAAAACATACTTGACCTGAAGGCCTGAAAATAGTATTACTTGCCTCCTAAGGGATATGGGACACAAGACTTTTTCAAGGGGCGTACACCCCTCATATTACAAAGAACTCACTTCCGGTAAACGGGTAGAAGCGGCGACGCTTCCAAAGACCGTTACCATCCCATTGCAGCAGCACGCCGGAGCGCCCTGCGAGCCCCTCGTCAAGAAGGGCGACATAGTGCAGGAAGGCCAGAAGATAGGCGATGTAAAGGCCTTTGTCTCGGCTCCGGTCCACGCGTCAATCTCAGGAAAAGTAAAAGATATAGAACTGGCGCAGCACCCGGGCGGCTTCAGGTCGCTCTCCGTTATTATCGAAGGGGACGGGACTGAAAAGCATTGGGGGCCGACCGGCGCTCCAGTTGACCTCTCAGTGCTTTCCGGCGAAGCGATTCGTGAATCTGTCCGCGACGCCGGAATAGTCGGCATGGGTGGGGCCGCGTTCCCAACTTCCGTAAAGCTTGCTCCTCCAAAGGGTAAGGCCATTGAAGCCGTTGTGCTGAACGGCTGCGAGTGCGAGCCTTACCTTACCGCAGACCACCGTATAATGCTGGAAGAGCCTGAAAAGGTCGTTTGGGGTCTTCGCGCGCTCATGAAGGCAACCGGCGCCTCAAAAGGCTTCATAGGCATAGAAGAGAACAAGCCCGACGCCATAGAGGCACTGCGCAAGGCCATCGGTAGCTCGTCAGACATACAGATAATAGTACTCGAAGCCAAGTACCCTCAGGGCGCGGAGAAGATGCTCATCGTCGCCGCGTTGGGCAGGAAAGTCCCGGTCGGCAAGCTTCCGCTGGACGTAGGCGTCGTCGTGAACAACGTCGGCACCGCCGCTGCCATATATGAGGCGTTGAACTGGGGCAAGCCCCTTATCGAGAGGATAGTCACCATAAGCGGCAACGGCGTAAAAGAGCCGAGAAACCTGAAAGTCCGCGTCGGCACAAGCTTTGAAGAAGTTTTGAGCCAGTGCGGCGGCCTTGTCGAAGGCGGCGAGGTCGAGGTCTTGAACGGCGGCCCGATGATGGGCATAGCCCAGCCGACTTTAGCGGTCCCTGTCATAAAAGGCACATCCGGCATAACGGTCATTGCCGCTTCTGTAATAAAGTCGTCCGTATACGATGCCTGCATAAGGTGCGCGAGCTGCGTTTCGGCCTGCCCGATGGGGCTCATGCCTTACAAGCTGGGTGATTTCGGTAAGAATTTCAGAACGGCTGATTTCAAGGACTGGGACGGCGTAAGCTGCATAGAGTGCGGCTGCTGTTCATACGTATGCCCCGCAAAGAGGCCGCTCCTGCAGTGGATAAGGCTCGGAAAACTGAAGGTACGCCTGGAAGCCCAGAAGGCCGCGGCGGCAAAATAAGGCAAATGGACCAGAAGACTTTGGATACAAAAGAGATAAAGACAGCGCCGACTCCCGAGCCGCCCTCACAGGCCGCAACGAAGCTGGTCGTATCGTCTTCGCCACACTTTCTGAATAACGAGAGCGTGCCGAAGATAATGCACAACGTGGTGACGGCGCTTCTGCCGGCCACGGCGGCGAGCGTGTACTTCTTCGGGTGGAGGGCGCTTCTTCTTATAATCGTCTGTGTCGCTTCTTGCCTGTTAACCGAGTACGCCTTCCAGAAAAAAAGAAATAAGCCCATAAAAATATACGACGGGAGCGCCATAATAACCGGCATGCTCCTGGCGATGACATTGCCTGCCGGGTTTCCCATTTTCGGCGCTGTGCTCGGGTCGGTATTTGCCATAGGCGTCGGCAAGCAGCTGTTCGGCGGCCTCGGCTTCAACATATTCAACCCGGCCCTCCTCGGAAGGGCGTTCCTCATGGCCACTTACCCGGTCTTGACGACCACCTGGGTCTGGCCCCGCACAATGGAAAAGGCTGTCGACGCCGTCACGGCCGCGACCCCTCTGGCCATGGCCAAGTTCGAGGGCAAGCTCGATGTGCCTTTAATGGACATGATACTGGGCAACACGGCAGGCTCGCTCGGCGAGACATCAGCCATTGCCATTATCCTTGGCGGACTGTACCTGCGCTATAAGGGCTACATCAACTGGAAGCTGCCGCTGGGATATTTAGGTACAATAGCGGCCTTCTCCGCCATATTCTGGCTCTCTGACCCGACCAAGTACCCGAGCCCTCTGTTCCACCTTTTCGCGGGTGGAGCGATGCTTGGCGCGTGGTTCATGGTAACTGACATGGTCACCTCTCCGGTGACTTCGCTCGGGCAGTGGATATTTGTAATCGTCGCGGGCATTCTGGCCGTAGTCATCAGGCTCTTCGGTGGCCTTCCCGAGGGAGTCATGTACTCCATCCTGTTCATGAACGCCTTTGTGCCGCTTCTTAACAAGCACACGAGGCCAAAAGTGTTCGGCGAGGCCAGGGCGCAAAAAGTATAAAAGTATCCGTGGGGCACAGATGCCCCGGAGGAATTGCTTGAACAATATCGTTAAAATGTTTCTCAACCTTGTCGTTATCGGCGCGCTGTCCGGTGTAATATTGTCCGGTGTGTTCGGCGTTGCCGACCCGATGATAAAGGCCAATAAGGAAAAGGAACTCAAAGAAGCCATCTTCGTCGTTCTTCCCGGCGCGAAGGACTTCAAAGTGTTGGAGAAGACCGTTGGCCAGGAAAAGCTTATTGTCTACAAGGGCATTGACGAGAACGGCGCGCCCGTGGGCGTCGCGTTCAAGGCCGACGGCGGCGGGTTCCAGGGCAACATCGGCCTCATGGTGGGCCTGGATACCAGTTATCTCAAGCTCAAGGCCGTAGAGGTACTGGAACAGCTCGAGACACCGGGCCTTGGCGACAGGATAAGGGAAGAGGCGTTCAAGGACCAGTTCAAGGGCCTCGAGGTGAAGCCCAAGGTGGAATATATAAAGTACAGAAAGCCCGAGAAGCCCAACCAGATACAGGCAATAACCGGCGCGACGATATCCTCTGAAGCGGTCGTAAAGAACATAAACAGGGCCGTTGAGAAAGTCGTTGCCAACTTCCCCGCTGAGGAGATAACCAGGGCTGAGGCCGCCCCTGAAAAGGTAGCCCCCAAGGAGTCTGGCAATGGCAAATAACCTCGGATACGAATTCAAGAAAGGGCTCTGGCAGGAGCTGCCTCCCTTCAGGCTTGTGCTTGGCCTTTGCCCGACTCTGGCTGTCACGAACTCGGCCGTCAACGGCCTCGCGATGGGAATGGCTACGATATTTGTCCTTTTTACCTCGAACATCCTCATCTCGCTGGTGAGGAGGACGATATCGTCCCAGGTGAGGATCCCGGCCTATGTAGTCATAATCGCGACTCTCGTCACGGTGGCCGACTTGTTCCTGGCGGCTGTTTTCCCGGCCATCTCCAAGTCCCTTGGCCCGTATATCCCGCTTATCGTGGTGAACTGCATAATACTTGGCAGAGCAGAGGCGTTCGCCCAGAAGAACTCCATACTTCCTACGGCCGCTGACACCCTTGGAATCGGAATTGGCTTCATATTGAGCCTTACGCTGATGGGAACTATAAGGGAGATATTAGGGTTTGGAAGCATATTCGGCGTAAAGCTCCTCGGCAGCTGGTTCGAGCCCTGGATAGTGATGATACTCCCGGCCGGCGCGTTCCTTGTCTTCGGCGGCCTTGTGGCGCTCGTGAATTGGATATCCAGCAGAAAGACTGAAAAGGCGGCTGAAGCCGCGATGTCCCGCTAAGGACGGTCAAGGTAATGGAACTCATACTGATATTCATATCCGCTTCTCTTATAAACAACTTCGTTCTGACTTACTTCCTGGGCATGACTACTTTCGTCATGACCCTTACTGCGGCCGCGACCTGGCCCATATACAATTACGTTCTCGTGAAGTTCAATGTGCCGTTCCTTCAGTATGTGGCATTCATCATAATCATCGCCGCGCTCGTGCAGTTCGTGGAGATGTACATAAGAAAGGCCAGCCCGTCGCTCTACAGGGCATTGGGCATATTCCTCCCGCTCATCACCACCAACTGCGCCGTCCTCGGGCTCGCGCTGTTCATGGTCATGAGGGAATACAGCTTCCTTGAGTCTATTGTCTTTGGTTTTGCCACAGGCGCTGGCTTCACGCTGGCCATTGTCATGATGTCGGGCATAAGGGAAGAGCTCGAGTTCGCCGACATCCCCAAACACTTTCAGGGTATATCCATAACCCTCATAATAGCAGGCATGATGGCCCTCGCGTTCATGGGCTTCGCCGGGCTCATCAGGGGTTGATAATAATATGGGAATGATATTAATCTCAGCGTTAAGCATGGGCGCCATAGGCGCCGTCCTCGCCGGTTTTCTCGCCTTCGCAGACAAGAAGATGAAGGTCGAGGAAGACCCGATGATAGAGGCCCTCTCGGGCGCTCTTCCAAACTCGAACTGTGGCGGCTGCGGCTATCCCGGCTGCAGGATGTTTGCCGAAGCCCTGATGAAGGGTAACGCTGTGCCGACTGCGTGCGTCGCCGGAGGCAACGCGACCGCCGTGGCTCTCGCCCAGATACTCGGGGTAGAGGCCGGGACGATGAAAAGGACCATAGCCGTGGTCCTGTGCAAGGGCGGCAATGCCGAGGCCGAAAGAAGGGCCACATACAAAGGCGAGATGACCTGCACCGCCGAGAACCTGACCGGAGGGGACAAGTCCTGCTCCTATGGCTGCCTGGGCCTCGGCGAATGCGTGGATGCCTGCAAGTTCGACGCGATGGCCATGAACGAAAACGGCCTGCCGGTCGTGTTCTATGATAAGTGCGTGGGCTGCGGCGCGTGCGCCAGGGCCTGCCCCAGGAACATAATAGAGATGCACCCTGAAGACCACAAGCTGTTCGTGTATTGCCGTTCCAGGGACAAGGGCGCTTACGCCAAGAAGGTCTGCAAGGTAGCCTGCATCGCCTGCGGCCTGTGCGTCAAGGACTGCAGCGTGCCCGGCGGTATAGCCTTGAAGGACAACCTCGCGGTCATAAACCACTCCGTTGCCCCGCAGAACGACGAATCAGTCAAGAGGTGCCCGACCAAGTGCATCCTCTATGGCATAGAAGAGCAGGTCACCCGTTCGAACTACATGTCCACTCACAGATAGCCGCGAGAGGCCGGGGACTCAAACCCCGGCTTTTTGCTGCGCTTTCCGCCATCCGCGCTCCGTTCATTTTCAATTCCTAATCCTGGCTTAATGGGTTTTTAATGCGCCTCTGTTAATATGAAAACCGCGCAGCGAGGGCATATCTCAGCGGGTCAGGCAAGCGAATAAAATGATACTGCCGCAGGTTTTCGATCTGTCTCGCGATTTTGAGGGAACTGTTCAACCTGCTTGAAATTTCTCTTAAAAAATATTATAACAAGCCGATAAGTAGATGTCCGTATATTGTATGAGAACATTTGAATTCAGGAACCTAGGCATTTTATTCGCGCTGTTCGCGGTTCTTTTTCTCGCGTCCTGCCAGTCGGGCGAAGCTCCAAAAGGGGCGCTCTCCAAAGGGTTCAAGGGCGGGGAGACAAGGCCGACCCTTCAGCCGTGGAATTTCAACGGCCAGACGGCGCTGGCTTACCAGGCCGCCCTGGAGATTCCCGAAGTCCTTGACAGCCTTTACTGCTACTGCGACTGTGAAAAACACTCCGGCCACAAGAGCCTCCTGAGCTGTTACGTGGACGAGCACGGCGCGGCCTGCGATATCTGTATTTATGAAGCCCTCATGGCCCATGAGCTCCATAAAAAGGGCGAGGGGATTGATGTAATAAGAAAGGCAATAGACGAACGTTTCGCGCACCTCAGTCATTGAGTCAAGGAGGCAACTTGCAGAAAAAAAGCATGATAACAGGCGTTGTTATTCTGGGCCTTTCGGCTGTCCTGGCCGTGGGCTGTTCCAGGAAAGAGGAACAGCCTCAGCCGGCCACGCAACAGCAGACCCAGCAGCAGGCTCCGGCCCAGGGTGTCCAGAACGCGACACTCATAGCCGACCTTGAGGCGAGGCTCAAGGAAGACCCGAAGAACCCGGAGGTCCTCTGGAGGCTCGGGGATGCTTACTTCGACTCCAAGCAATTCAACGAGTCTGTCAAGAATTACAAGAAGGTCCTCGAGGTAAAGCCCGGCGAGGCTGACCTGTACAACGACCTGGGCCTGTCGCTCCATTATCTCGGCAACTCGGCCGAGGCCATAAAGTACCTCGACGAGGGCATAAAGAAGAACCCTTACCACCAGAGGATATGGCTCACTAAAGGCTTCATCCTCGCCTATGGCATGGGTGACCTCGAAGGCGCCAAGGTGGCCTGGGAGAAGGCCAACGCGTTGAACCCTGAAAGCCAGATCGGCAAGGCTGCTTCCGAGTACCTTGCGCTTGTAAATAAAAAGTAGGATAGCGAGATGTCTGAAAAAGCAAAGGAAGCGCGGACCGGCATGGAAGCACGGTGGTACAGGACCCTCGGGTCCAAAATCTGGTATTTTTTCAATTCGCTCAAGCTCACGCTTTTCGTCCTCATAGCGCTGGCCGTTGTCTCGATATTCGGGACAGTTGTCGAGCAGAACGCCCCTGTCGAGCAGTATGTCACGCAGTACGGCGAGCAGTGGACGAAGTACATTCTTTATACCAGGCTCAACGACATGTACCACGCATGGTGGTTCCTGGCGTTCCTGGCTGCCCTGGCCCTCAACATCATCGTTTGCACGTTCGAGAGGTTTCCACCCAAGTGGAAATCCCTCCTGGACCACAAGCCTGAAAAGAAGTTCGACTCCGGCCTCATCGACAAGTTCTCCCACCGCGAGACGGTCAACCTGAACGCCAGCTCGGATGCCGTAAAAGACAGGCTCCTCAAGTTCTTCAAAAAGAAGAAGTACGGCGTCGTCTCCATGGGGACCAAAGGCGATTATTACTTCTACGCGTGGAAGGGCAGGATAGGAAGGCTCGGCTCTGATGTCACGCACATAAGCCTCCTTCTGATACTCGCCGGAGCGATAGTCGGAAGCTACGCGGGCTACAAGGACTTCTTCGCCGTCAACATGGGCGGCACCGTTAGCGTCCCTCAGGCCGATTTCAAGCTCAGGCTCGACAAGTTCTGGATAGAATACTATGATTCAGGCCAGATAAAGCAGTACAACTCGGTCCTTACCGTCGTCGAGGACGGCAAGGATGTGATGGAAAAGCAGATTTGGGTGAACGAGCCCCTGTTCTACAAGGGCATAAGGTTCTACCAGTCAAGCTATGGCCAGTCCTGGAACAGGGTACAGGAAGCGCAGATATCCAGGAAGCTCAAGGGCAAGGAAGGCCTCGAGAACGAGACTATTTCCCTGAAGTGGGGCGAGCTGACAGCGATACCGGGCAGCAAGTACTCGGTAAAACTCGTCGGCTACACCGCTGATTTTGCCTATGACGAG
>JACPGA010000138.1 GCA_016182705.1 Deltaproteobacteria bacterium | reverse complement strand
TGGAACGGCCCATTTCAAGAGCGCCGCTTGTAAGAGCCCCATCCCACGATCTTCTGACGACAAACGAGGTGACATCACCGGCTTCCTGCACAATGGCGCCGGAAGCGCCGCTCCTCAGGCTTATCGTGTCTCCGAGAATGATACCGCCGGTTTCAATGCGAGCCCCGGAGGCAGTGACCCTGAGCGTAGTGCTTCCGCCTTCAGGGTAGGCGATACTCAACTCGTCAAGCCTGATGCTGGCGTTGGCATCGTAGGTGACAGTCAGGCCGCTGTCAGCAGAGGGCAGAGTTACAACGTCTCCGTCTACCGGGGTCGTGCTGAGGTTCCAGCAGTCGCCCCTAAACCATGAACCAGAGCCGCAAGCCGTCCTGTAAATTTTGCCCTCAGAGCGCGCCTCGCCCGGGGCGGCCGCAGCTGCCAAAATGAGCGTCGACAATATGAGCAGGCTTTTTCTCTTCATTCAAAAGACTCCTTTGAACCGGGCAGTCATGACATCCCTTTCACGGCTTACGCGGCTTATTATTCTATTGAGATCCCCGGCTTCAGGGTCATGCGCATTAAGACAGGCTTTTACTTCTGCCCTTCTTTGGCCTCGGCTCCTTTTATGAGCTCGGCTACTTTGGAAGACTCGGCCACTGGCTCTATGATGACAACATGCTCTTTATTGATATACATGGCATCAGGGGCGTGCCACTCCTGCACCCCTCTTTTTATGAGTACGCTGGAGACAGCCTTTGTAGACTCGTCGACCTTGCTCTGTATGTAGTAGACGTCCTTTAAAGTCAGATAGTCAGAGCCCTGCTCGACCTTGCCGAAATAGGCCTGGCCGTTGTCGAGGAGCACAGCCTGGTAGTTGGTCTTGATGTCGAGCGTTTGCCCCTTGGCGCCGATATCTCCGCAGCCGGAAAGGGAGACGGACAGGGCGGTAAGGGCCATAAGGCCGGTAAAAAGACTTCTTTTGCGCATTTTTTCCTCCGAAGGATTCAGGACACCTTATCCATGTATACTTCTATGCAAGGATTGGGCCTGTTATTTTGATAGATATAAGAGATTGATTTTAAAGCTGATTTTTGAAATATGAAGCCAGTGCCAGGGCTCACTGTAAAGAAAGCCGACACTTTTGCCTGGTTTCTTTACAATTTTGCTGTTTTGGCTTTTGAGATAAAGACGGTCCTATGAAGCCTTAAACACCTTTTTCCGCGAGGACGGCACGCAGCTTCTTATCGAGCTCGGGGGCGTCATAAGGTTTCTGCAGGAAGCCTGTGAAGCCATAGTCCCTGTAGTTCGCTATAACAGGAGTATCTGAATAGCCGCTTGAGACGAATATTTTCGCCGAGGGGTCCAGCTTAAGAATCATCGCGGCAGCCTCTTGTCCGCCCATGCCAGCCCGCACCGTGAGGTCGAGTATGACGGCATCGACAAGTTTCCCGTTTTTCATGCCCTTTTCATATTCGAGGGCCGCCTCCAGGCCGTCTGTTGCCTCAATGGGTTCATACCCGAGAGAATCGAGCACCCTGCATATCGATTTCCTGACGAGGTGGTCATCGTCCATCACAAGGACTTTAGCTGGTGAGCGCGCGGGTGTGGCCTGCTCTTCAGCCGGGGCAGGGGCTTTTTGGGTAAGGCCGGGGATAAAGACCTCGAAACGGGTTCCGCTGCCGGTAACGGAGTAGACCAGAATGCTGCCGCCGTGATTTTTTATTATCGAATATGAGCTGGCAAGTCCGAGGCCGCTGCCGCTTTTTTTGGTCGTGAAATACGGGTCGAATATCCTGGGCAGGTACTCCTCGGGTATTCCCGGGCCGGTGTCTTCTACGGTTATCTTTACATATTTTCCAGGCTTGAGCGGCAGGGCCGCCTGAGTTGTGGACACTTCGATGTTCCCGGCGGACAGCTTGACGACGCCCCCTTCGGGCATGGCCTGGCCCGCGTTGATGAGGATATTGTTCAACACCTGTGAAAGCTGCCCGGGATCGGCTTCAATGTTCAGGAGGTCTTCGCCGAGGGCGAGAGAGCAGGCGTTTTTAGTGCCCCTCAGGGAGAAGTCGGCTACGTCTTTCAGAAAGGCGCTCACGGAGATTATCTCCTTGACCGGCTTGCCGCCTTTGGCGAACGTCAGGAGCTGGTTGGTCAGATTGGCAGCCATGCCTGCCGATGTGTCTACTATCCTCAGCATCTCAAGGCTGTCCGGGCTCTGAGCCGGGTCCAGTTTCAGCATGGATACATTAAGGCGGATGGCGGCCAGGAGGTTATTGAAGTCGTGGGCTATGCCTCCGGCGAGCACTCCGAGCGATTCGAGCTTCTGGGCCTTGACCATCTCGCTTTCAAGCTGCTTTTTTTCAGTTATGTCCATGGCTGAGCCGATTATCTGCTGGACCTGTCCTGTATCATCCTTTACCGGGACAAGCGTCATAAGGAAGACCCTTGGCCCGCTGTCCGTATTAAATGTCTCCTCGCAGTGGACAACCCCTTTTTCGACGCATTCCGAATAATGCCGGGTGAGCCTTTCTCCGAGGTCTGGCCCGAAGGCTTCCTGGAGCGGCCGCCCCGCGCCCATTTGCCGGGCGCCGAGCAGCTTTTCCCCGTTGGCGTTCGACCACATGAACCTGAAACCGCCGTCAGGTGAGGTGTTGACCGCCCAGATGGCCTCATGCACGTTGCTGACTATGTCCTCGAGAAAGGCCTTGTTTTCCCGGAGCTGGTGTTCCGCTTCCACGCGGTTTTTTATCTCTGTGTTGAGCTCTGAGGTGCGCTCCGCGACTGTGGTTTCCATCTGGCTCAAGTGGTCAGCGAGGTCCTCTTCCAGCCGGGTGCGCACCTTGTCCATGCGTATAAGTCTTTTCACGACAAATAATGAGACGAGCGTGACCGCCAGTATGATGCTGAGGACTATGGCCGCGATCATGTTCCTTACGGCTTTGACGGGCGCCATTACCTCGGAGGCGCGCATGTGCACCATGACGCATCCGCCATAGCCCTTGACCGGCCTGTAGGACATTGCCGTCGGTACGCCGATGTAGTCTTCGGTTATGACGAAATCCTTACTGTTGCCGAGAAGGCAATCCTGCATAGCATATGCGTCTATGGGATGGCCCCGCTCCTTATGCGAGGAGTACCGGAGCGGGGTCAACGCTAGGCCGGTTGAATCACTGAGAAAACTTTCGCCGGTCTGCCCCAGCATGCTGGAGTCATCATAAACATCCTCGATCATCGCAAGGCTGGACACTCCCAAAATCATGGCGCCGCTCCCGGCCTCTTTTCCCGATCCGTAAACCGGCTGTCCAATGAGCAGAACGCCCTTTCCGCCAGGCAGCACCTTTGCGGCCGCGAACGGCTTTCCCTGGCTCTGCTTCAGGTCCGGCGCGGATTCAAGCAAGGCCTGCGGAAACGCGCCTGCCGACCTGCGACGGCCTGTCGAAATATCAATTACCGATAACCCTCCGAAAAATGGGCTCCGGTTGACCATCTGTTCGAGGAACGAGGCTTTGGCCGGCGAATCTGTTCCTGCCGCCAGTTCGGCGGCAAGGGCGGCCGTATTGGGATCTCTCGCGAGAAAGCCGAGAGAATCGCGCTGCTTTTCAATGACGAGCCGCGTCATCAGTTCCCGGTCAGCGGCAAGGCTGTCCATGAGGCTGGAGACTTGTTCGATATGATGGGTGCGGTTTATGGTGTATACGATGTAGCCGATAATGGCGCTGGGGAGTACCGCAAGCAGGATCAATGCCGCGAGCATGCGAAGAAACAATGATTCATTATGCCTTTTGACGGATTTCATGGCCGCGCACCGTGGAGGGGGTAAGGAGCATATATTGAATATGTCTGGACAATTCGCGTAAGAAACCGCCATTGACGCGCATCTTGCGTGTCCTGCCGAGACCCCGGTTGAATGTTTGGAAATATGTTACTAAAGTCAGCGGTTTTTGGCAATAGACAGAATCTGGCTTCGTCATCCTTAACGCCTTGACTCTTGAGCTGTTATTTTTATACAATCCTTGTCGTGAAATTAAAATTCTCCGCCATGAATGACGGAGAATTTTGATGGGACGGAGAGCCCATTTTTATTTGCCAGTCTTGACCCGCCGCTAAAGCGACGGGATTGCGACTGGCATACCCATTCAAGGCGGGCCGGAAAAGGGATATTGGAGCGATATGATGGATAATAAAGACCGCAGGAGAGGCCTTTTCGGCCGCAAGAGCATAGAGGCGTTGACCATTGAGGCCTCTGACAATGAAAAGAGCCTCAAAAGGGTGCTGGCCCCCTCCGGGCTCGTCTCGCTCGGGATTGGCGGGATAATAGGGGCGGGAATATTCGTGCTCACCGGCCAGGCCGCGGCCCAGTATGCCGGGCCCGCGATAGTCCTGTCCTTTATCGTCTCCGGCCTGGTCTGCATCTTTG
>JACPGA010000137.1 GCA_016182705.1 Deltaproteobacteria bacterium | reverse complement strand
GCAGCAGGGCTTCGTCCAGCATGCCTTTTGTGTAGTAAGCGTATCCGAGGTTGTTTCTGGCTTCCGCTATATCCGGCTTCAAGGCAAGAGCGAGCCTGTATTTTTCAATTGCCTCGTCAACTCTTCCCCACGTATGCAGAATAGCCCCGATATTGAAGTGAGCCTTGCCGTAGCCGGGCTTCAGGCTGATGGCCTTGAGGTTTTCTTCCATTGCCTCATCGAGTTTGCCGGACCCTGAAAGGCTGGTCGCGTAATTGTAATGAGCCCGGGCCTTCATCGGTGATTTAGCGGTGATATCGGCCCAAAGGGAGACGGGGGTCGACCAGACTGCGTTGCGGGCATACGAGGCCGCGCCGAGGGCTAAGACCGCCGCGATTATGACGGCGGCTGAAACCATGCCCGCCTTTTCAGAATATTGAGAGCCTTTTACAGTACCCATAGGAACTGCCTCATGGCCCTGAACAGGAAAGTGTTCTCCACGAGATCGCGGCTCTGGTCCTCGGTATGTATGTACTTCTGCTCGAGAGACAGAAGCCAGCTTCTCATGGGATAGGTTAAAAGGTTGTCGAAAGCGGTTATGTTTTTGAAGGAAGAGTTGTCTCCTTCTCCCCTGCTGACGCTGGCTCCGGCATGCCAGTCCAGGTTTCTCAGGAGCTTTTTGTTATACCTTGCGAACGCGCCCAGCGCACTGAACTCGTTCGAGCCGCCTTGAAAGGTGTTGTTGATAATGTTGTAGGTAAATCCGAGGTCGACCGCGCCGCCGGCCAGATACCTGTTATGCGTGACGATCAGTGTCTCTGAATCTGTCGAGAGGTCACCGGTGACGGTATCGAAGGATTTTGTGTGTTCCGAGGTGGCTTCTATTTTGGTATTTCTGAAATAGGTTGAAGTCGCGCCTACAGACCAGTTCTCCGCTCTGGTCTCCGCGACCGTGACCCATGAGGACTGGGACGAGCTGCTGAGCTTGGCCGCGATCTGAACGTATCTTCTCCAGAGTTTGTTAAGCGCGCTAACCTGGTAGCTGTTGTTTTTGCTCCAGACGTCTCCGGTGAGATTATAGACCCTGTTCCAGTCGGCTGAGGTGTTGAAAATGAAATATCTGTTTATGTCTATGTTGGTGAGCGCCACGGAGAACCCCTGCTCGACGCCGGAGCCGGAAAGCTCTTCAGAGGTCTTGTCCCTGTTATATCCGAGCCTCACGCTGGATGTGAGCTGCGCCCACGGCAACTGATCGCTGTAGGTCAGATGGGTTAACGCGTTGAACATTTCCCTGTCCGGGTTGATGCCGGTGGGGGTGTTGGAGGATGAGTCGAACTTGCTGTAGTTGAGCGTTTCAGTCAGTGAAAGTTTTTTCGATATGCGGTAGTTGAGGCCAAACCCGGCTCCCATCGAAGTGGTTGACTCGGATTTGTCAGGGGTGTCTGAGGTGGTTTCTCCGGATGTCAGGCTGAGGTTTGAATCCAGGCGGTCAGTGAAGCGGTATGACATGCCGCCGGAATATGCGCTGCTCGTTGAATCGGTCTGGTCCGCGCTGACGCTGTAGTAGGTGTACCTGTGGGTCTGGCTGAATTCCAGGCTCGGTCTCGATTGGAGGCCTACGGTCACGGCATTTACCGTCATGTCAGGGGATTCGCTGCTGTCGCTCGAACTGTCGCCGCGGGAGATGCCGAGGTCGAATGGGAGCCTCTTCCATCCCTGACATTGTCTTCAGTCGTGTTCAGGTTGTAATACAGCGAGTTCTCTGTAGGCCCGACCGGCTTTATCATTCTGACATTGTACAAGGTGGTCGTCATGTCGCTTGACTGTGACGCGTCGTTCTGGCGCTCGATCTGGATATCGGTATCCGGCAGGGTCCTGAACCTCATGAGCCAGTTCAAGCCGTAAATGGTCCTCGTGCGCTCGGTTTCTGACGCCGTGGTCGTGAGCGTTTCGTTTGTCCGGCTGCCGTAAAGGGAAAGCGGTATGTTGGATTTCGGCAGCAGGGTGGACTTGAGATAGTAATTGACGTTCTCGGTGTCAATAGCCGTGCTGCCCTGTTCGTAGCTGTCGAGGGTGAAAGTCACCCCGGCATCGTAGGTAACAAGCCTTCTTGAAAGGATATTGCCCAGGGTGTCCAGACTGTAGGACTGCAGAAACCGCGAACGGTCGCGCGTCGTGCCGTTGTCTTCTGTCGTGCCTGTCTCGTATTCGAAATAGACCCTGCCGAACAGGAGCCTGTAAATATACATGTCCTCTTCGACGCAGAAGCCCGTCCCCGGTACGAGGACGACCACCGCCGCAGCGAGCGCAAAAGCCCACAGTGCCCTCTTGCTGAAAAACATCAGTTGCAGGTCCTTTCAGAATCTATCTGCTGCGTTTGCCTTGCCCGGTAAAAGGGCCCTGGCCAGTTTCAGGGCCAGACGCATCTGAATCCGACATCATCGTAGCGCGCCTGTGGATTTGCCGTGTTCCTGAATGACGTCCTGACGTAGACGGAAAGGCTGTAATGGCCCATGCCTCCCCACCCGCCGCCGCGGACGACCTTGGACTGTTCCCCGTATTCCCTGTCATTGAAATCGTTGCCCGGATAAGGCTTGTACCAGTCGGCTGTCCATTCCTGCGCGTTGCCGGACATGTCCACGGCTCCATAAGGGCTCGCGCCTTCCTTGAGCGTGCCTACCGGCACTGTGCCGCCGTACTCGCCCAGTGTGTTCACCTTCTTTGTGTCGAAGTCGCCGCCCCAGGGGAACTTCCTGCCGTCGGTGCCGCGGGCGGCCTTCTCCCATTCAGCTTCGGTCGGGAGCCTTTTTCCCTTCCACTTGCAATAGGCGTCTGCCTCGTGCCAGGTTACGAGCACCACGGGGTGTTCATCGAGCCCCTGCTGATAGGCGCCGCCAGCCCAGTGCGGCGGGGCAGTTGTGCCGGTGGCCTTGAGGAATTCCTGATACTGGCGGTTAGTGACCTCTGTCCTGTCTATGTGGAACGCCTTGAGCTCGACTTTCCTTTCAGGCCTTTCGTTCGCGTACCAGGGCCTTCTGTCGCCGTACTGCACGGCTTTGGCTTCCTTGTCGACTTCGTTGCTGCCCATAGTGAATTCCCCCTTGGGGACCTTCACCATTCCCTCAGGCGGCTTATCGCACCCTGCGAGCAGTGTGACCGCTGTAATTGCTGCAAGCCCTCCGAGGACCCTGCCACGGCTAAGCATTAAAAACCTCCTTCTTCTCTGAAAATGAAACGGGGAATTTTATCGTTTTTGCCATGTAATATACAATAGATTTTCAACAGCCGGTCAATCGGTTATGATTTCTTTGTCTGTGGTCGAGATGACATGCGCCCTGAACCGCTCGCGTGCATCCCTGTCATAGAAATCTATCGGGTTGTAGTCGTCGGTAAAGACTAAAGGGCCGGGTGTGAACTCGATTTTTCTCGAGTAAAGCCCCTTGAGGTCCTCAAGGAACTGCGGGTAGGCGTCCTGAGGCACAAAGCCCGGCTCAATGGCTCTCTGGCCGCCGTGGGCAACGAAGATCATGTTGACCACCATGGGCTTGGAGGTGAAGAAATCCTGGCCAGAGTAGACAGCCACTTCCGGAAACACCTTTTTAAGGGTTCCGTACAGTGAAGAGGGAACCACCCGGTCTTCAGGCTGATTTCCGCTTACGAAATTTATAATGAGCACTCCGCCGGCGGAAAGCCTGCTTTTAGCGAGTTCAAAGGACTCCACGCTTACGAGATGGCTTGGAGGCGTATCCCCTGAGAACGCGTCAAGGAAGATGATGTCATACGGCCCGGCGGGGGATTTTAGAAAGTTCCTGCCGTCTTCAATGTACGTCGGGTTCTTGTCAGCATCAAAGGAGAAATATTTTTTTGCCGCCTCGACGACTCCCGGGTTTATTTCAACGACGTCGGTCTTTATTCCATAGAGGCCGAACCTGGCGGGTATGATGCCGCTGCCGAGCCCTATTACGAGCGCTTCTTTCGCGTCCGGGTTGTAAGTGCGGGCGAGCTGCTCGACGTAGTAGGTGTACCTGGATATGGGCAGGCCTGAATTAACGTCGACTGCCCCCTGGATCATGTTCTCGAGGAGGAACTCACGGAGGCGTGTGTCTCCGTAAGCGTAATCGACAACTTTTATCTGGCCATACGCGCTGTCTTCGTTTACGAGCACGGTGATCTTTGTCCCGTCAGGCCTTGTTACCGAAGGGAGCTCCTGGGGAACAAGCAGCAGCGCTATCGGGACGATCGCTACAGCGGCCGCCAGAGCTTTTTTCCTGAACAGGACCCAGTACCCGGCCGACAGTGATATGAGGGTCAGCGCCGACAGGTATGTGATGTTGTTGACGCCGAGCCCCGGTATGAGGACAAAACCCGCCAGCACAGTGCCGATGAAGCTGCCGCAGGTCGATACCGCGTACAGCCAGCCTACGGTCCTGCCGACTTCCCTGGAGGTCTCGTTCATGTAAAGCTTTACCGTGTAGGGGCTTACCATTCCAAGGAGGAAAAGGGGAGGGCCGAAAAGAGCGGTCGAGCAGGCCAGTGAGCCGCCCCTTAATCCTAATTCGAGCGTATGTTCGATGACGGAGCCCTTGACCAGAGGGATCAGGGCGACCCATAGCCCGGCAAGCATTATGATGGCGAAAAGGGAAGAGTGGCTGTTCCTGCTGTCGGCAAGCCTGCCCCCAAGCCAATAGCCGAGGGCCAGCGAGACGAGCGTGACGGTAATGAGCGACGTCCAGACGAAAAGGCTTACCCCGAAAGGCGGGCCGATTATCCTCGAGCCCAGGAGCTCGATCACCATTATGACCGCGCCGCTTACGAAAGCGTTGAAAACAAGATACCTGTTCAGAGCCACCGGACTTCCTCCGTGCAAATCTCAAAACCCGGCGTCATTTCGCGCCTGATGCGCATCTGAAGCCGAAGTTGTTGTTCTTGGTCATTGGATGGAAGAAAATCCTGTTGAAAGCCGGGGCGCTTATGCCGCACTTGTAATAGGTGCAGTCGTACCATGACCCGCCCTTCAGGACTTTGTACTTCTCGCCGTAGTTCTCGTCGGGATGGCTGTTGCCCGGATAGGGCTTAAACCAGTTTTCGGTCCACTCGAAGGCATTTCCGGCCATGTCGTATATCCCGTAGTAGCTCTTTCCGTTCTCAAAGCTGCCGACCGGCATCGTGTCCTCGTTGCCGTACTGGGGAGTATTGCCCTTGTTCTTGTCGAACTTGTCACCCCACGGGAAGGTGTTGCCTTCCGGTCCCCTTGCGGCCTTTTCCCATTCGACTTCTGTCGGGAGCCTCTTGCCTTCCCATTTGCAGAAAGCGTCGGCATCGGCCCAGGTCACGTACACCACCGGGTGGTTCTCTTTGCCCTGAGGTATTTTGCCACCTGCCCAGTGTGTCGGGGCAGAGCGTCCGGTTGCGTCAACAAAGGCCTTGTATCTTGAGTTTGTGACTTCGAATTTGTCGAGGTAGAAGGCTCCAAGGCGCTCCGTGTGCCTCGGCTGGCTCTTGGGCCACCAGTCGTCGGCTCCCATGATGAAGTCCCCGGCCGGGATGAGCGCCATGCCCTTGGGCGCGCCTGAGGCGGCCTTTTTCTCCGCCTTTTTTACATCGGCCTTTGCCACGAGCAGCTCTTTTTCGGAGTACTTTTCCATCTCCGCCGTGGCATGCTGCGCGCCGTAGCGCGAATTCATATCCAGATATTTATCGCTGAGACCCGGGCCGTGGCATTCCACGCAGGTCTCATCCCGCGTATAATCGATGGAGTAGCGCCTGTCCTGGGTATGGCACTTCGTGCAATCCGGCTCCCCGGTTACAGGATCGTATTCTGAGCTTTGATTGGAGGCGGCGAGCGCCGGGACGAGCGCCAGGAAGCATATCGCTCCGATGCCTTTAAGCAAGCTGCGCTTCATTTGTACCTCTGTGGAGTTGAAGCCGCGCCAGAGACGGGGGCGGCTTCGAATTTTGAATAAACCTGTAAAAACCCGCGGGACCTTCTTTTCATTGAGGGGCGCGGGTGGTGTGTTCAGTTTTTAAAAATTATCAGGGCTTCTGGCCGGAAGCCTTCCGGCCTTCTTCTCCGAGGTGTCTTATATACCAGAGCACGTTCCAGCGCTCATGGTCTGTCAACACTTCCTGCCATCTGGGCATTGACATGGCCTCTCCGCCGATATCCCTGTGTATGCCCTCGGTTATGGATTTGAAAAGTTCTTCGTCGGTTTTGGCCATCCGTTTGGAGTCTTCCACGAAATTGGCGGGATGGGGCGAGAGCGCTATGCCTACCGGGCCGTCGCCGTACCCTTTGTAGCCGTGGCAGAAGTGGCAATACTGCTCATATATTTCCTTGCCTTTCATGAGGTCGGGTGCGGCTGGCCTGCCCGTGGTCTGGGCGGCCTGGGCCGCTTCTTTTCCGGCTGTCGCGGCGACCTGGCCTTTTTCGCCAGAGCATCCGTAGAGCGCGCCGGAAAGGAAAAACGCCGCCGCGAGCGCGGCCCGGCTCATGGAAAGAAAACCACCGATTGAATCCCTCATGCCTTCTGCCTCATGTCTTAGTATTCAGGTCTCGCGCCCAGAGCCGTTCAAGCCCGGGCGCATGGCAGGGCCAGTGGATTTGTCACTGGCCCTGGCAACTGTCTTTTAATCGAACTTCTTGAAGTATTCAACTTTTGAGGCATTCTTCAGGCCGGTCAGCCATGACTTCCAGAGCTTTTTGTGCTCTTTTTCCTCAAGTTCGGATTCGAGTTTCTTCTGGTTCAGTTCCTCGAACTTTTTCTGTACGGGGGGCTTTCTGCCGTCCAGCTTTACTACGTGGTAGCCGTAGATGGTCATTATGGGGTCGGAGACCTCGCCTGGCTTGAGCTTTGCCGCGGCTTCATCTATCTCCGGGAAAAGGCTGCCTTTGTGGGCCCAGCCCATATCCCCGCCGTTCTTGGCAAAAGGGTCCTCAGAGCGCTCCTGAGCGAGCTTGCCGAAGTCCTTGCCTTCTTTCGCCAGTTTGGCTATCTCTTCAGCTTTCTTTTTCGACTCGTTCCAGACCCTCTGTCCGCCGGACGGGTCTGCCTTTATGAGGATGGACCTCAGGTGTATCTGCTCAGGCTCTTTGAACTTCTCGAGATTTTTTTTGTAATAATCGCGCATGAACGCCTCGTCAACGCTCTGCTCCGCTTTTTTCCTGAGCTCTTCGCTCTTTGACTTGGAGACCCTCGCCACGACAATGTCCTTCTTGAAGTCGTCACGGAGATCCGCGAGAGTTATATTGCTCCTCTTCAGGACCTTATCCAGCGAATCGCCCTTTGGGAGCTTCTTTTTAAGGTCCTTTACCTGCTGGTCTATCTCTTTTTTATCGACGTTGTCGAGCTTGTTATCCTTGGCATACTTGTACATGAGCTCGCCGTTGACAATATTCTCCAGAGCTCTTTTCTGTATTCCCTTCAAGCGCTCTTCAGAGACAGAGTTATGGTATGTCACCAGCGGCATCAGGTTGTTTGTGGCGGTGTCCAGGTCTTCCTGGGTTATTTTCTTGCCGTTTACCGTCACGACGATTTCCGCGCCAGGATTCTGCTGGACTGCCGCTGGCTGCTGGGTCGCGGCAATCGAGGGCAGCGCCGGAAACAGGAACGCCGCGAACAGCGAGGCAATAACGGTTCTCTTGGAGAAGCTCATCATGCTAAAAACCTCCGGATTTATTGGTCGTATTATAATACAAAGGGGAAAAAGAATAAACCTGAAACTTTCAGGCTGAATGCCGGAACCAGCCGTTAAACCGCCATTTTCAGACGGCTCGCGAGGTATGCAGCCCGGTCATGTCATTCTATTCTTTTTGCCTGAAAAGACCATTACGGCCGGATTAAAAATTTTTAATAAGCAGGAGGGCGCGGCAGATAAAAAAAAGGGGCCGGCTGATGCCGGCCCCTTTTTTTTAACCTGCGGTTTTAAGGCCGCGGGATTTCTTACTTGTTGTGGCAGGTTCTGCAGAGGCCGGAACCGGAGTTTCCGCCGACCCTTCTGAGGAACAGACCGTTGTTCTCAGATTCCTGCATGTCCGTGGTGGGCCAGTAGGTCCCGTCAATCTCGCTCCAGGACTTGTTGTTGAAGTGGGGGTCGTGGCAGCTGGAG